>JAZQJN010000223.1:0-2422 GCA_045541655.1 Acutalibacteraceae bacterium | reverse complement strand
CCATCATTGTAAAGTCGGAATACATACAGGAATCCCAACAACGATAACGCTGTACGCCGTTTCCGGTATCGTAGTCTTTAATGTCGTAACATTGACAGGTGGGACATACGAAGGTACAGGTTCCGCAAGCAAGGCAGGGTTTGTAAAGTTCTTCCCAAAGGGGAGAATCAAATTTTTCGGTAAGAACGTCTCCGTTCCAGCCCTCTAAAGAAAGGTCTGCATAGGGAAGTTTCTTAACAATTTCACGGATTTCTGCCTTTTTGCCTTCTACTGCAGTATCATCGGCATCGGCAAGTAAATCATCCAAAGAAGCAATAAGGTCTTCACCCTTCTTGGTGGCGGCTTTGAGGTAAAGATCCTCCCCTACCATCCAAGCGGCTACGTCGGCAACGGGCTCGGCACAATCGGTACCGAATACGTTACAGAAGCAGGATTCTTCGGGCTCATTACAAGCGAGAGTAACGATAATTCCGTGGTCGCGACGGGCGGCATAGAAGGTATCAATAGGATCAGAGAGAAATACTCTGTCTAAAACTTCAATGCCCTTTACATCGCAGGCCTTCATACCGAAAACTACAAACTGTTTGTTTTGAAGTTGTTCGGGAGTGATAGAAAGTTTACCGTTTTCACGGTTACAGGTGTAAAGATTTTCGCTTTGGGGGAAGAAGGCATCCTTAGGAGATTTAACCGTTTTAAGGGTATCTAAATCTGCATCTACACCCTCTGCCCAAGCAGTAAAGTTTACCTGACCGCCTACGTTAGCGGGAACGTAAAGATCTTTGGTTTCGGCAATACGAGCAAACAGTGCCGAAAGGTCTGACTTAGCAATCTTTTTCATCGTCTATCTCCTTTCGCTAACAACACTGGGCTCTACATCATCAAAGGTGAAGTCGGTGAGGGGTCCTTTGGTTTCGGAATCAGCACCGGCTTGGAAGTCACCGTAGAACTCGTTTATATCTTTAATGAATTTGCGGTTGAAAAGGTGCAAGGGAATACCCTGAGGACATACTCGGCTACATTCACCGCAATCGGTACATCTGCCTGCAACGTGGAATGCACGGATAATGTGGAACATCTTTTCTTCAAAGGAATCCACATTTGCTTTTTGAGCACTGTCGAACTTGGTGCTGTCAAACACACATTTACGACAGGAACAAGCGGGACATACGTTACGGCAGGCATTACAACGGATGCACTTGGAAAGTTCTTTCTTAAAGAATTCGAACTTTTCTTCGGGACTCATTGCCTCGATTTTTTCAACCTCGGTAAAACGTTCTGCATCGTTGGTTTCACGGGATTCACCGATAACTTCATCGAAAATCACGTGTTCTTTACCCTTACATACGTGGCAACGTTCGAGCATTGCATCGGCAAAATCGCAGGTAGCATCGCCATAGATGGTTTTGATGTTAAGTACGTCACAAGCATCTGTAAGTTCTACACCGCTTACCGATTCAATACCTTTGATACCCTTTGCCTTGATTCTTTCGATATCAAGTTTACCCTTACAGCCAACACCGATAATGTATGCCTTTTCACGGTCAACACGATGTTCTTTGATAAGTTGATTAAAGCTGTAGGTATCACAGGGTTTTAAGCATACCAGGGTTTTACCCTCAAGTTTGGATGCTTCAATCATCATTTTGCTTAAATTCGCACCGCAGAAACCATTGTAAACAAAGTTTTCAAGTTCTTCTGCATTGTTGAAATAAGCAGGTTCGGGATTATAGTCAAAATCTCCCTTTTTCCATCCGAGTACACGAACAACGGTACCGTTTTCAAGGAGTTCTTTTGCTCTTGTAATTATTTCTTGCATCTCAAATCCCCCAATCTAACGTTTTCACCGAGTGAGTGAATCTTTCCAACAAAGTCATTCATAACGGTGGAGAATTTGACACCCTCTGCTGCAGATACCCATTCTACACGGGTTCTGCCGTTTTCAATACCGATATAATCGAGCATTGAGAAAAGGAGGGTCATACGACGACGTGCATAGTAGTTACCTGTGCTGTAGTGACAGTCGCCGGGATGGCATCCGCATATAATAACACCGTCGGCACCCTTTTCAAAGGCACGAAGGATAAACATGGGATTTACACGGCAAGAACAGGGAACGCGGATGATTTTTACATCGGCAGGATAGGAAAGTCGGCTACTACCTGCAAGGTCTGCACCTGCATAACTACACCAGTTACAGCAAAATGCAACGATTTTAGGTTTGAATTGGTTTTCTATCGACATATTGCATCCACCTCCGCGATAATCTGTCTGTTAGAGAAGCCCTGGAGGTCCATAGCACCGGAAGGACAAGCAACGGTACAAGCACCGCATCCTTGACAAAGGGCGTTATTGACAACGGCAACACGGCGGGTTTCTCTGATACCGTGGTCGTTAATGAGTTTTTCTTCGTAGGATATTGCAC
>JAZQJN010000222.1:0-1648 GCA_045541655.1 Acutalibacteraceae bacterium | reverse complement strand
TATCCTTCACAAACTCGCAAAGTTCCTCAAACTCCGCCTCTCCCTCGGTGGGGAATCCCACCATAACGGTGGAACGCAGGACGATGTTTGGTATCTCCTTGCGTATCTTTTTTATAAGAATGGTCAATTCTTCTTTATCGCCGGGGCGGTTCATACTTTTTAAAACGTCCCCGTTACAATGCTGGATAGGCATATCAATATATTTCACAATTTTTTCGTTATCGCGAATTACCTCAATCAGTTTATCGGTTATACGCTGAGGATAGGCGTAAAGAATTCTAATCCATTTAATATCTTCAACTTCACACAACTTTTCAAGAAGTTCAGAGAGCATCAATTCTCCATAGATATCCTCACCATATCGGGTGGTATCCTGAGCCACCACAACAAGTTCCTTTACTCCCCTGTTTGCAAGAACCTTTGCTTCGGCGATAATATCCTCCATAGGTCGGCTACGCATTCCGCCTCGGATACCGGGAATGGCACAATAGGTGCAACGGTTATTGCATCCCTCGGATATTTTAAGATATGCAAAATAGGGTTCGTTGCAAAGGACACGTTCTCCATTCAAGGTTAAATCATTAACGTCGGCTTCAAAAACCCTTTGTTCATCCGATAAAACCTTTTCAACTATATCTACAATATCACCGTTTTTGCCAAGACACACAACCCCATCACATTCGGGGACACTATCGGCTAAATCTTTAGAATATCGCTGTGCAAGACATCCCGTTACGATAATTTTTTTAAGATTGCCCTCATTTTTAAGGGTCGCTAAATCCAAAATGGTATCAATAGATTCCTGCTTTGCCGATTCAATAAATCCACAGGTGTTGACTATAATAACGTCGGCTTCGTTTTCATCCGCCACAAGTTCATATCCCGCATTTTCAAGTGTTGCTAACATAATTTCGGCATCCACCTGATTTTTGGGACAACCTAATGATGCCATACCGATTTTAACTGACATAATCTTCCTCTAATCTTCAAATAAGTTTAGTGCGTTTTTTATATCGCTGTAACTGTAACCTTGTCGCATTAATGCGTTGACTATTTTTGAAATTTCTTTTTTATCCTCGGGGATAGGTGAAAATTTTCTACTCAAAATCTCACGGATTTTTTCCACCGAGTCAATATCAAATTCCTCTAAAACTTTTTCGATAATATCCCTTTCAACGCCACGGCGATAGAGTTCACTTTCTACCCGTTTTTTGCCGTAGTTTTTGAAGTTAATCATTTCCCCTGCAAATCTTCGGGCAAAATTCTCATCATCAATAAGGCCTAATTCCTGCACCTTCAAAAGGGCATATTCCACCGCTTCGGGGGGGAAGTTTTCAAGTAATTTTCGCTTTATTTCAACATAGGTTCTATCCCTGTAATCAAGGAGATAGAGGGCTTTTTCATAGGCACGGTTACGGTTCGAGATATGATTTATCTCAATAAATCTTTCAAAGGGGATATCCATCCCCTCTTTTATTCCCTCGTTTTGCAAAGTGGCGGTGTCGATTTTATATTTCTCACCATCAACCTCCACAAGGGAAAGCCCTTTTCTGACCTGCTTAATAGATGTTATAAGCATATTTAGTCAACCGAGATGTCAATATCCACAGCGGGGGCAGATTTTTCTTCGGTTACAGGTGCTGCTGTT
>JAZQJN010000221.1:0-8644 GCA_045541655.1 Acutalibacteraceae bacterium | reverse complement strand
CCGAAAAAGAGGTTTGTTTTCTCTTCTTCGGGTAGTTTTGTCTTATACTGTCACAAGCAGGGAATTTGTGTGCCAAATTCCGTTTTTATTGAAGGTAACTGTCCTTAGGAAACCTGCTCATTTGACCTGCTTTTTTTAAATGTAAAATTGAAAATTGAAAGTTAAGGTGTCGGGTTATGAGCCCGACAGATTTGAAAATACAGGAAGTTTTTTAACGGGCTTCCTTGAAAAGGGAACTGTTTCAGATTACATTTATTCTAAACTATCTTTCCGCCGCCCAGGAGGATATCTCCATCATAAAACACCGCCGATTGTCCCGGGGTTATGGCTCTGACGGGGGCATCAAAATCCACCCTATATTTTCCGTCATTGAGGGGAGATATTACACCCTTTTCTGCCTTGGCGGAATAGCGGATTTTTATTTCGGCGTTAAGGGGTTCGGTGAGGGCTCTTCCGTCGAGAAAGTTTACCTTGTCGCACACAAGTGTGGTGGTGAAAAGGTCATCATTTTCGCCTAAAACCACCTGATTGTTTTCTGCATTTACCGATAAAACGAATTTAGGAGAGCCAAAGGAACCAAGCCCCTTTCGCTGACCTACGGTGTAGTGCATTATCCCCTTGTGCTTACCCATTATCTCCCCGCTTTTGCTTACAAAATCGCCAACGGGGGTGGTGTATCCTCGGCTTTCAAGAAATCTTGCATAATCTTTATCGGGGATAAAACAAATCTCCTGACTGTCGGGGCTGTCGAAGGTGGGAAGTCCCGCCTTTTTTGCATATTCTCTTATAACATCCTTTTCGAGTCCCCCCACAGGCAACAAAAGATGGGATAATATATCCTGATTAAGATTATAAAGCACGTAACTTTGATCCTTTGCACCCTGTTTGCAGTGGAGATTATATTTGCCATCTTGGTCGCAGATTACCTTGGCATAATGTCCTGTAGCGATGTAATCAAAGCCCATTTCCATCGCCTTGTTGAAGAATGCACCAAACTTCAGATGCTTATTGCAAAATACGCAGGGATTAGGAGTTTTGCCCTCTATGTATTCCTTGCAAAAGGGGGCAACTACCTCCCTTTCAAACTCGGTTGAGAGGTCAAAAACATAAAAACCTATGCCTAATTTTTCCGCAACAATTCGGGCATTTACGATATCTTCGTTTATACCTTCAAAATACTGACCGTCCTGCCACAGTTTCATTATGGCACCCGAAACGTCATATCCTTGTTCAATTAACATTGCGGCGGCGGCAGAGGAATCCACTCCTCCACTCATTCCCACCAGAACTTTTTTAGACATTTTATTCACCTAAATTTTTTATAATTTTTTAAACCTTACTCACCACGTTGGTGGGGGTGCCGTTTAGATAATTCTTCACGTTTTGCACCGCTACACCTAAACATCTTTCCCTCGTTTCGTGGGCAGCCCAGGCGATATGTGGGGTTATAAGACAATTCTTTGCGGCGAGCAGGGGATTATCTGCTTTGGGCGGTTCGGTGGATAAAACATCCACTCCCGCACCCATAATTCTGCCCGAATTCAGGGCATCAGCTAAATCCTTCTCATTTATGGTGGCACCTCTGGATGTATTGATAATTACAGCGTTCTTTTTCATTTTATCAATAGCATTTTTATCTATCATTCCCGTTGTTTCGGGGGTTAAGGGACAGTGAAGAGATATAATATCCGCAGTTTTATAAAGTTCATCAAGAGATACTTGGGGATAGGGTAAATTATCCTTTTTACTACGGTTGGCAAATATGACGTTCAGGCCAAAAGCGGAAGCAATTTCGGCGGTTTTTTGACCGATACTGCCCATACCTATAATGCCTAAGGTCTTACCCGTCAGTTCATAAAGGGGCTTGTCCCAAAAGCAAAACTTTTCGGGGTCGCTCCATTTACCCTCTCTGACCGACCTGGAATGGATACCCACGTGATTATACAGTTCAAGAATAAGTGCAAAGGTATGCTGTGCAACGGCATTAGTGCTGTATGCAGGAACGTTGCACACGGTAATTCCCAATTTAGTTGCGGTTTCAATATCCACCACGTTGTATCCTGTAGAAAATAGTCCAATGTATTTAGCCGAGATATTTTCTAAAAATTCCTTTGGCATATTGGTCTTATTGCCAATGATGATATCCGCCCCCTTGCAACGCTCTACGGTCAGTTCGTCGGGGGTATAGTCATATACGGTCAGGTTACCCATATTTTCAAATTCGGTAAAGGGCAAATCTCCGGGATTGGTGGTATATCCGTCAAGAATAACAATATTCATAAAAGCATCTCCTCTTAAATATTGTGTTGCAAAGATTAAATTTATATGTTAAACTAAAGTTTAGTGGATTTTCTATTTTTTGTTTGGAAGTATTAAAGATGAAACATTTATTAAACTTTATAAAGGGTATAATTGTGGGTATCGGTGGTGTTGCTCCCGGACTTAGCGGCAGCGTTATGATGCTGATTTTGGGGCTTTATGAGGACGTCATCGAAGCAATAAGCACCCTTTTTTCAAAATTCAAAAAGAATATAGTCCTTCTCCTGCCTATCGGCCTTGGAATGGGAGCGGGTGTTCTTATTTTCAGTAAGATAGTGGATTATTTTCTTGGAAATTATGAGTTTGCCACAAAATATCTCTTTTTGGGATTGGTTGTGGGTACCGTTCCTCTTTTTTATAAATCGGTTACAAAAAACGGTTACAAAAAAAGTTATTACATAATCGTTGCGGCATCCCTTTTCCTTGGGATTTACATTTTCACCTATAATAAGGCATTCTTCCCCGCCATTACAAATCCTAACTTCCTTCAGTCAATGCTCCTTGGTGTAGCGGTGGCGGGGTCATCTATAGTCCCCGGTGTTGACAGTGCCGCAATACTTTCATCCCTTGGACTTTATAAACTTTATGTTGAATCCCTTGCAAATTTGGATTTCAAGATACTGCTCCCCGCCATTATCGGTCTTTTACTGGGTGCAATACTTATTTCAGCAATAATGAATATCCTCATAAAGAAATGCTATGCAGTAACCTTTTCGGTTATATTCGGACTGTTTATCTCCATCATTCCCACCATCCTTACGAATGATGCCAAGACAGGATATTTAGTACCCGAAACTCCCGAAAACTTCTTACTCGCCGCGGGACTTGCGGTGTTCGGTTTTGCCCTTTCGTTCTATCTTGGAGATATAAGGGGTACCCACAAAAAGGTGAAGAACGTTTTTGGCAAGAAGAAGAAAAAGAAATAATATTACAAAGGTTAGTTGTCATCCCAAGGTTTCCCTTGGGATGACTTTTTGTTTAGTTGAGAAAAAACCGAGATTTAAGGAATGGGCCCCCTTGCCTAAAGGGGGCTGTCTTTTTGCAAAGCAAAATGACTGGGGGATATAACTTCTTACTTTTTCACTATTACGTATTACTTAAACTATATCCCTCCACCGCTATCGCGGTCCCCCTCCCTTTAGGCAAGGGAGGCGGATTTTATTTCATCAATCTTCTCTTTAATTTTAACAAAATCCTCTAACGCAAAGGGTTTGTTGTTGGGGTTACGGAGAAGGGCGGCGGGATGGTAGGTTCCCATCATTAAGGTGCCGTTTTTCTCTATCCACTGTCCGTGTTGCTGTGTTACCTTAAAATCGGGGGATATAAGTTTTTGTGCCGCAACCCTGCCAAGACAAACTATCATTTTAGGTCGGATAAGGCGGAACTGTTCCCTTAAATATCCGATACAGGCCTCCTGCTCCTCGGGGAGGGGATCTCTGTTCTTGGGAGGACGGCATTTAACGATGTTTGCAATATACACTTGAGTTCTATCAAGGTCAACCGCCATTAAAAGTTTATCGAGAAGTTGCCCTGCTCTGCCCACAAAGGGTTCGCCCTTCAGGTCTTCTTGTTCACCGGGGCCTTCACCGATAAACATAACGGGGGAATGTACGTCTCCAATGCCGAAAACGACCTTGTTCCGGGTGGAAGCAAGGCCGCATTTCTGACAACTAAGACAGTCCTTTTTTAACTGTTCAAAGCTATTATACATTTTTATTATGCCTTTCCGGCACAGCCCAAAACGTTAATCAACTTATTGGTAACAACGGCTTCGATTTCGTTTCTGCCTTCGCCAAGATATTGACGGGGATCGAAGTGTTCGGGATGCTCTGCAAAATGACGGCGGATACCTGCGGTAAGAGCAAGACGAAGGTCGGAGTCGATATTAATTTTGCAAACTGCCATAGAGGATGCTTCTCTGAGCATTTCTTCGGGGATACCGATAGCGTCGTTCATTTTTCCGCCAAACTTATTAACGATAGCAATGTGTTCTTGAGAAACAGAGGATGCACCGTGAAGAACGATGGGGAATCCGGGAAGACGACGGGATACTTCCTCAAGAATATCGAAACGAAGTTGGGGTTTTTGACCGGGTTTGAATTTAAAAGCACCGTGGCTGGTTCCGATAGCGATAGCAAGGGAGTCAACACCGGTTTTCTTAACAAATTCTTCAACCTGGTCGGGATTGGTGTAGGATGCATCTTCTGCAGATACGTTAACCTCGTCTTCAACACCGGCAAGTTGTCCTAATTCACCCTCAACGGTTACACCGAATTGATGAGCATAGTCAACAACCTTCTTGGTAAGAGCGATATTTTCTTCAAAGGGAAGATGGCTACCGTCGATCATAACGGAGGTGAAACCGCCATCGATACATGCCTTACAGGTCTCGAAATCGGGGCCGTGGTCAAGGTGAAGAGCAATGGGAAGACCGGTTTCTTCTTCGGCTGCTTTAACGAGGGCGAGAAGATATCCGTGACGGGCATATTTTCTTGCACTTGCGGAAACTTGGAGAATAACGGGAGCGTTATTCTTTTTGCAGGCATCAATGATACCTTGAACAATTTCCATATCGTTCACGTTGAATGCACCGATAGCGTAACCGCCTTCGTATGCTTTTTTGAACATTTCTTTTGTGTTTACTAAGGGCATTTTTAACAACTCCAATTTATTTATATTTTTTCATTGAAAAACTTGGTTAATATTTCGGAACATTCCTGCTCCATTACCCCAAATGCGAGTTTTGGGGTATGATTAAACCCCACCGCAAAAAGGTTTATAAGGGACCCTGCCGCTCCGCCTTTTTTGTCGGCGGCACCATACACTACTCTGTCAATACGGGAATTTATAACAGCACCTGCACACATAGGGCAGGGTTCTAATGTAACATAAAGGGTACATCCTGTCAATCGATATCCGCCCAATACCTCACAAGCGGAATTTATGGCATTTACCTCGGCGTGATGGGTGGCATAACCGTCATTTTCGCGGGTGTTTCTTCCCCTTGCAATAATCTTTCCGTCTTTAACAATTACCGCACCAACGGGGACTTCTCCCGCGTCGTATGCTTCCTTTGCAAGGGATAGGGCCTCTGCCATAAAGCCCTTGTCGTAATCGTATATCATTATACCAGGAACTCCGCTATTTGTGGAATAAGTAAGATACCACTTTGAGCAACATAAAAAATGATTGAAATAATGACTGTAGGTGCAAGATAAAGACCTCTGACCTTTTCTCCCTTTGTGAGGCAGGTTACGGTACCATCGCTTTTGCTGCCAAAGGCAGTGTCTTTCTTTGATTTTATCTTGATAATAACCAATCCTATAAGACCGAGAAGGATGTAAACAGCATAAAAAGTTCCGTTAATAAGGACGTTCAAAAAGTCGGTAGAGATGTTTCCAAAAATGTTTGTGAAAACGGGGGTTAAAACATCGAATATTTCGCCCGAGAAACTTGCGATGGTATTGTTTACAAAGTGGAGTGCTACCGCCACCCAGATATTATTCGATAAAACGGTCATATATCCGAAGAACACACCGGCAGGGAGGGCAACCGCTATTTGAAGGATGTTACCGTGGACAAGGGCAAACATAATTGCACTAAACCAGATAGCAAAAACGTCTCCGTATCGGCGTAAGGAGTTGAGCATAACTCCTCTGAAAACAAATTCTTCCACAAGGGCAGGGATTGCGGCACTATAGAGGATAAGTGCTATCCATTCGCCACAGTTTGTGGGGTCGGCAGACATAGATGCTTCCAAAATATTCACCGAAGTTGGGAAGAAAATCATAACGATATCGGAAAGCATTCCCCCTATTGCGAGGGCAAAAAAACCAAATAAAAACAATCCTAAGGCAGAGGAAAATTCCACCTTTTTGAAGGGGATAAGATCGGTTACCTTTTGTTTTGATCCCCAAGTAATAATCATAGCAGGAAGAAGAAGTCCTAAAGGGGAATAAAAAATATATTCAAGGGCATCTGCATATACACCGCCTTTGCCATTGTCCCAACCCATAATCGTGAGCAAAATCATAGCGATAAGGGCGGCAACGGTACCGAAGGCCTGAACAAATAATAATTCAGCACCCATCCAATTTGCACGTCGGCGAAGTATTTTCTTTTCCGCCTTTTTTTCAAAATATTCTGCAGGATACAGTTTTACGGGGGGAACATATTGTTGAGCGGGAGGGCTGAAATTTCCTCCTTGAAAATTATTCGTTTCCACCATAAAACACTCCTCTCAAATTCATAATAGCAAAATCATTTTTATTATAACCTAAGTCAAGTAAAAATGCAATAAGAATACAAACAAAATAACCAAAAAATGAGTTATAAATTATATTCATCCTTGTTGCAAAGGGAATATACCTGTGATATAATGTTTTGTCGAAAGAATATATTCATATTTAGAGTGAGGACTTTTGATGAAAAACACCAAAACACCAAAATTTAATATATCATTGCTTCCTCTTTCGGCACTATGCGGAATTTTTACGGGGATAGGGGTCTTCTTTTTTAAGTTTTGTGCCACATACGTTATCCAATTTTCAAAATGGGCATACGGGATAGCATCACAAAAGCCCATTTATATTCTCGTTTTATTCGTTGGAATTTCCATTATTTCGGGTATCATTTATATTATTCTTAAAACCGAGCCCCAGGTAAAGGGAGGAGGTATATCCACCGCCGTTAAATATATTCGTGAGGGAAAATCTTTTAACATTATAAAAAACATCTTCCTTGTACCCATATCCGCCCTTCTTACCTTCCTTTCGGGAGTTCCCCTTGGGAATGAAGGGCCCAGCGTTCAACTTGGATGTGCTATGGGTGAGGGGACCTCAAAGATTTTTAAGAAAAATATGGATGCAAACCGAAAACATATTATGACCGCAGGGGCCTGTGCAGGTTTTGGTGTAGCAACGGGGGCACCTTTGAGCGGGATACTCTTTTCGGCGGAGGAAATTGAGGATAAATTATCATACGTAACTATGATATCGGTGTGGATATCCACCATTTTCGCTACAGTGACCGCTAAATTGTTATCAATTGTTTTCGGCGTGGATTATGTTCTTTTCCACATTGAAAACAAAACCGTTTTACCCTTTAAATATATATGGTCAGCCCTGTTTGTAGGAGCGATTACGGGAGTTTTTGTGCTTTTGTATCGTCTCCTTTGCAGATTATATGAAACCCTTGAAAAAAAAGCCCTTTGTAAGATAAACCTGTTTGTGAAAATTGAAATTATTTTGCTCGTTACAGGAATTTTGGGGCTGATATCACAACTGTATATCGGTACAGGACACGATATTGCTCACCGCCTTCTTAGTGATGAAAACACAGGACTTTTGCTTTTGATATCCGCTTTAATTTTGAGATTGATAATGCTGACCTTTGCCAATAAAACAGGTATCACAGGGGGATTGTTTGTACCATCCCTTGCCCTTGGAGCGTTGATTGGTTCTATCACGGCAAAACTGCTCATAATGGCGAACGCACTTCCCTCGGAATACGCTTCCCTGTTGGTTGTAATGGGAATGATCGCCTTCCTTGGAATCCGCGGGGAAATGCCCGTTGTGGCACTTTTATTCGCGGTAGAAGCGTTAAACGGTTTGTATAATATTATCCCCGTAATTATTTGCACCGCCACTGCATACTGCATTGTAAAGTCTTATGAAATTTGCAAAACCCCGAAACAAATAAAAACACGATAGTGAATAGTATCACTATCGTGTTTTTTTATGTTGATTTTATTGTTTCGCCATAAATTATATCCAACAAACTTTCGGCAAAAAGTTCGTGCGTTTCGGGGTCGGAATGGTTTATCCTATTGCCGAACAGAACGGTATTAATAGGTTCGTGGACAATAAGTTCTTGATTATCCGGCATAAGTTTATCCTTAATTTTCATTAAAGCAAATGCTGTCACACAACCCGATAGGATTGTGCTAAATTGCCTGTTTACCTATCAAGGAATATGGGAAATATTGTTGTAAATTAAAAAAGATAGAGAGATAAGGTGAAAAAATGCGATGATTGCAAAGAGCAGTCGATAAATATTCAAAAAATTTTTCAAAAAAGGGTTGCAAAGTGGACAGATATGGTGTATAATACCTCTTGCCCTTGAAAAAAGGGGAACAAAATATCGCGGAGTAGAGCAGTTGGTAGCTCGTCGGGCTCATAACCCGGAGGTCGCAGGTTCAAGTCCTGTCTCCGCAACCAAAGAATCCTCATTCACCATTTGGTGAGTGAGGATTTTTCTTATTGGAAAGTTGAGTTGACGTATGACTTGTCGGGTTATGAGTCCGACGAGCGGTGCTCGTTGGGGG
>JAZQJN010000220.1:0-3516 GCA_045541655.1 Acutalibacteraceae bacterium | reverse complement strand
CTATGAGCAATTTGGTTATAAAAAATATCGTATGAATAAATTTGAGGAATATTCTTTCTATATCAACAATAAGAACTTCCTCGAAAGTGATAGAATTATCACCTTCACCGACCTTGACGGTAAACTTATTGCATTAAAACCCGACGTTACCTTAAGCATTGCCAAAAATACAAAGGCAACTTCTACACAGAATGAACGTCTTTATTACAATGAAAACGTTTTTCGTGTAAGTGGTATGGAATTTAAAGAATTGAAGCAAACAGGTGTTGAATTTATCGGCCACATCGACCTTTACAATACCCTTGAAGTTATTAACCTTGCTCTTTCAAGTTTAGCAATTATTGATGATAATTATATTTTATCAATATCTCATATGGGATTTATCTCCTCAATTTTTGACGAAATGAATCTCTCCTACTCCGCTAAGAAGAAACTAATTGATTGTCTTAAACAAAAACGTGCCCACGACATTGATTCTATCGCTATTGAGTACGGTATTAGCGTTGAGAATATTGAGCGTCTTAAGAATTTAATATCTATCTGCGGTGATTTTTCTTCTGCTATCGTAAAAGCAGAAACTCTTGCAATTACCGACGCTGAAAAGGACGCTGTATGCGAACTCAAAGCAATAGCAAAGTGTTTTGAAAATACCGCTTTTTCAGATAAAATTCGACTTGACTTTTCTACCGTCAGCAATACCGATTACTATAACGGTATTATGTTTGAAGGATATATCGAAGGGGTTGCCCGTTCGGTTATCACAGGCGGTAGATATGACTATCTCATTCAAAAAATGGGTAAAACCGATTTACAAGCAATGGGATTCGCGGTCAACTTTTATACCTTGGATAGATTTTTCAAACCTACCGACAAGAAAGAATCCCCCGTACTTGTTTTATTTGATGACCACACCGACAATGTTGCTCTCTTTAACAAGGTTAAAGAACTTGAAGCATCGGGCAAAAAGGTTCTTGTAGAAAAAGACAAACCCGAAAACGCTGATTTTGACCAGATTATTGATATGAAAGGAGGTTTTTAATATGATAAATATTGCACTTCCAAAGGGTCGTTTGGGTAAGAAGTGTTATGAACTTTTTGCTAAACACGGCTACGTTTGCAAGAACATGGAAGAGGATAACCGCAAACTTGCCTTTGAAAACGATGAAAAGACGGTCAGATATTTGCTTATTAAACCCTCCGACGTTGCTATTTATGTAGAACACGGTGCTGCTGATATTGGCATTGTTGGTAAAGACACCCTACTTGAAACCTCTCCCGACATCTTTGAACTGCAAGACCTTGATATGGGTAAATGTCGTATGTGCGTTTGTGCTAAAGAGGATTTTGTGGATGATACCGACTCGGTTCTCAGGGTTGCTACCAAATATCCCAATATTGCAAAGACATACTACAAAGGACTTAATCGAGAGATTGAGATTATCAAACTTAACGGTTCTATTGAACTTGCTCCTATTTTAGGACTTTCCGACGTAATTGTAGATATAGTTGAGACGGGTAGTACTCTTCGTGAAAATCATCTTAAGGTAGAGGCGGAAATTGTAAAAAGCAGTGCCCGACTTATTGCAAACAAGAGTAGTTATCGCTTTAAATATGATGAAATTGAAAACTTTATTAAGGTTTTTGAAGAAAAGTAATTTGATTTAAGGAATTTTTACAATGATTAAGATATTAAACACCGAAAATATTAATATTAAAGATATTCTAAATCGCCAAATTACCGTTGATAACGATGCCGACAAAGCGGTTGCAGGTATTATTGAAAATATTGCCAACAATGGTGATAAGGCACTTTTTGAATACACCGAAATATTTGACAAGGTTAAACTTGATGTTCTTGAAGTAAGTGAAGAAGAAAGAGTTGCCGCTTATGAAAGATGCGACAAGAAACTTGTTGAGGTAATAAAAAAATCCGCAGCCAATATTGAAGCATTCCACCGTATGCAACTCCGCGACGGTTTTGAAATTAAAAAGGATGGCGGAATTGTACTCGGTCAACGTATTACTCCCATCGAAAAGGTAGGCATCTACGTTCCCGGTGGCAGAGCATCTTATCCCAGCACCGTTCTTATGAATGCTATTCCTGCTAAAATCGCAGGTGTTACCGATATTATTATGGTATCCCCTCCCGATAAGGATGGCAATATTCCCGACAACATCCTTGCCGCCGCTCAAATCGCAGGTGTTACCCGCATCTTCAAGGTTGGCGGTGCTCAAGCGGTTGCCGCTCTTGCCTATGGTACCGAAAGTATTCCTAAGGTAGATAAAATTGTTGGCCCGGGTAACGTTTACGTTGCTGCCGCAAAACGGAGAGTGTTTGGTCTTGTTAATATCGATATGATTGCAGGTCCAAGCGAGATACTTATTATATCCGACAAAACCGGTAATCCTGTTCACATCGCCGCCGATATGTTATCTCAAGCCGAACACGATCCTATGGCAAGTGCAGTTTTGGTCACCGACAGCGAAGAACTCGCAAACAAGGTTTCTGAACAAATTGAAATCCAGCTTGCTGTTCTCCCTCGAAAAGAGATTTGCAGAACATCTATTGATGGTGAAAGCAAGATTATAATTGCTAAAAATCTTAATGAAGCCATTGATATTTCTAATGCATTGGCACCCGAACACTTAGAGATAGTTTTAGATAATCCATTCGACGTTCTTAATAAAATCAAAAATGCAGGTAGTATATTCCTTGGTAAGAACTGTCCCGAGGCACTGGGTGACTATTTTGCGGGACCTAACCACACACTTCCCACCAGCGGTACTGCAAGATTCTCCTCTCCCCTCTCTGTAGATGATTTTATTAAAAAATCATCCTACATTTACTACACCGAGGATGCTATCAAAGATGTTGCAGAGGATATTGCATACTTTGCCGAAAGTGAAGGTCTTTCCGCTCATGCTCAAAGTGCTTTATCTCGTTTAGGGAGGGAAAAATATGAGTAATTTTCTTTCTCCCCGATTTAGCAATTTAGATGCTTATACCCCCGGCGAACAACCAAGGGATCAAAAGTACATAAAACTCAACACTAACGAATGTCCTTATCCACCCTCTTCCAAAGTTATTGAGGCAATAGACAAGGAGAAAAATCTACTTAATCTGTACCCCGACCCCACCGCAAAGTGTCTAAAAACTGCCATTGCGGAAAATTTAGGACTTAATGCAGATAACATATTTGTTGCAAATGGCTCCGATGAGGTTTTAGCACTTTCATTTATGGCTTTTTGCGATAAAGATACAGGTGTTGCTTATCCTGATATATCCTACGGATTTTATAGTGTTTATGCTGATCTGTTTACCCTCAACTCCAAGGTTATCCCTTTAAAGGATGATTTTTCGGTTTGTCCTAATGATTATTTTGATTTAGGCAGAACAATATTTATTGCTAATCCAAACGCTCCAACAGGACTGTGTTTATCTCTTTATGATATAGAGAACATTCTTATTAACAATAAAAACAACATTGTGGTAATCGATGAAGCATACGTGGATTT
>JAZQJN010000219.1:0-3767 GCA_045541655.1 Acutalibacteraceae bacterium | reverse complement strand
AAGGGTTATGAAAATGCCGATACCGTAATTTTGCAGGGTCATCTTGATATGGTGATTCAAAAAACTTCCGACTGTAGTATCGACCCCGAAAAAGAAGGCCTTGATATTTATATAGATGGCGATTACGTTAAGGCACGGGGGACTACCCTTGGTGCCGATAACGGCATAGCCGTTGCTATGATACTTGCCATTCTTGAAAGTGATAATATCCCTTATCCCCCTATTGAAGCCCTGTTTACAAGCGATGAAGAGATAGGTATGGTAGGAGCTCTCGCCCTTGATATGGGATTATTATCGGGCAAAAAACTTATCAATATCGACTCCGAAGAGGAGGATATCCTTACCGTATCCTGTGCGGGAGGCAGTGATTTCTCCATAACCGCACCCCTCAACAGAAAGAAAGCCAAAGGTAACTTGGTTAAGGTTATTCTTAAGGGCTTAAAGGGCGGTCATTCGGGTGTTGAAATTCATAAGGGAAGAGTGAACGCCAATATTCTTATGGGCAGACTTATTAATACCCTGCAAAGTGAAACCGATTTTGAGATACTTTCGGTGTGCGGTGGTGATAAGGGTAATGCCATTCCTTTTATGTCCACCCTCTCGGTCGTTACAAATACTCCTGACCATTTTGTTTCTTTGGTTAAAAATTGTCTTGATACCATCAAGACCGAAATTTCTGCAAGAGAACCCAACTTTGATTATGAGATTTTAGTGGAAGATGAAAAAGAACACGATGTTATTGGCATTAAAAAGGAACTTATTTTTCTTCTTGCCTGTGCCCCAAACGGAGTGCTTAAGATGAGTGCCGAAATTGACGGACTTGTAGAAACCTCCCTTAATTTGGGAGTTTTAAATACCGAAAAAGATAATCTTTTTATGCTGTTTTCACTTCGTTCCAATAAAGAAAGTGCATTGAAATATCTTGAAAAGAAGTTAACCGCTCTTTGCACCTTTATAGAATGTGAAATAGAAACAGGGGGACATTATCCTCCTTGGGAATTCAAAAAGAATTCAAGTTTACAGACGCTGCATAAAAAGATATATACCGAAATATATGGCAAAGAACCAAAGGTGGAGGCAATCCACGCGGGACTTGAATGCGGTGTTTTGGCATCGGGCATAAAGGATCTTGACTGTATATCCATAGGGCCAAATCTTTATGACGTGCATACAACGCAGGAACGGCTTTCTATCTCTTCGACTGCCCGTGTTTTTGAATTGGTTTCAGAGATACTAAAGCAGTGTAAATAACTTGCATAATTCGACAAAATATGGTAAACTATTTTGGATAATCATTTGAAAGGAAAATGAAAATGGAAAGTAAAAATGATTTTAAACCATATATTCCTGCAAGTCGTGTTACTCCGGAAATCACCATTACTTCAATAGTAGTTGGTGTAATTCTTGCAGTTGTGTTTGGTGCGGCCAATGCATACTTGGGACTTCGTGTTGGTATGACTGTATCGGCATCTATTCCCGCAGCGGTTATTGCAATGGGAATTATTCGTGTTATTATGCGTAAGAATTCCATACTCGAAAGCAATATTGTTCAAACAATAGGTTCTGCAGGTGAATCCCTTGCAGCAGGTGCTATCTTCACCCTCCCCGCTCTATTTATTTGGGCATCTGAAGATAAGTATGCAGGACAAATTACAAAACCCGATATGGTAGAAATTGCCCTTATTGCCCTTGTTGGCGGACTTCTTGGCGTTTTGTTTATGGTTCCCCTTCGTAATGCACTTATTGTAAAAGAGCACGGTGTTCTTCCTTATCCCGAAGGATCTGCCTGTGCAGAGGTGCTTTTAGCAGGGGAAAACGGTGGTTCTTCTGCTACCACCGTTTTTGCAGGTATGGGATTTGCTGCCCTCTTTAAGTTTATTATTGACGGTCTTAAGGTGGTTGCAGGTGAAGTTGCAGTTACCATTAAGGGCTTTGGCGGAACAATCGGTACCCAGATTTATCCTGCCGTTATGAGCGTTGGATATATCTGCGGTGCAAGGATTTCATCCTATATGTTCGCAGGTGGTGTCCTTAGTTGGATGGTACTTATTCCCCTTATTTTGCTCTTTGGCGGAAATGCTGTTTTGTATCCCGAAAGCACAAGAACCGTTGCAGAGGTATTTGCACAGGATGGTGCCTACGGTATTTGGGGCTCATACATTAAATATATCGGTGCAGGTGCCCTTGCAGCCGGTGGTATTATTAGTCTTGTTAAATCCCTGCCCCTTATTGTAAAAACATTTACCGGTGCAGTTAAGAGTATGACAGGTGCAGGTAAGGCCTCCGATGTTCGTACCGAAAAGGATCTTAACATTGGATTTGTACTTATCGCCATTGCAGTTCTTACCATTGCGGTGTGGCTTATTCCCACAATTCCCGTAAATCTTATCGGTGCATTTATTATTGTTGTATTTGGATTCTTCTTTGCCACCGTTTCTTCAAGAATGGTTGGTCTTGTAGGTAGTTCCAATAACCCCGTTTCTGGTATGGCTATTGCAACCGTTCTTATTGCAACCCTCATCCTTAAGTTTACCGGAGCAACCGGCATTAAGGGGATGGTTAGTGCTATTGCTATCGGTTCGATTATTTGTATTGTTTCTGCTATAGCAGGTGATACCTCCCAAGACCTTAAAACAGGATTCCTCCTTGGTGCTACTCCCAAAAAGCAACAAATCGGTGAGATTATCGGTGTTGTTGCCGCAGCCCTTGCTATTGGCGGTACACTCTATCTCCTTGATTCTGCTTGGGGCTTTGGTACAAAGGAACTTGCTGCTCCTCAAGCAACCCTTATGAAGACCGTTATCGAAGGTGTTATGGATGGAAATCTCCCCTGGGGTCTTGTACTTTCAGGCGTATGTATTGCGGTGGTTATTGAACTTATCGGTATTCCCGTTCTTCCCTTTGCTATTGGTATTTATCTTCCCGTTCATCTTAATGCCTGTATTATGGTGGGTGGACTTGTTCGTCTCTTCATTGACAAACTTAAGAAACCTGAGGATGAGAAAAAGAGAATTGCCAACAATGGTATTTTGTTCTGTTCAGGTATGATAGCAGGTGAAGGTTTAGTTGGTATTCTTCTTG
Organism: Acutalibacteraceae bacterium; assembly: GCA_045541655.1. Classification (GTDB taxonomy): domain Bacteria; phylum Bacillota; class Clostridia; order Oscillospirales; family Acutalibacteraceae; genus UMGS1484. The sequence continues at coordinate 686 of JAZQJN010000219.1, read as the reverse complement.
CAATATTTGCCATCGTAACCCTTGGCGGTAAGAGTATTGCAGAATACTTTGATCTTTCAAGATTTGGCATTTCGCCTGTTATATCTAATGTTGGAAGCATCGCATTGTTTGCAGTGATTATTGCTACTGTTTTGGCATTCTCCTTCAAAAAGAATAAAAGCGAAAAATAATGAAAAAGAAAAATTTGTTAGATAATAATTATCTCGAAAAGAAACCTTTAAGAAAAGAGAATATTAACTGGACCACCGATGAAAGCGGTAAAGTAACCTTAGAGATTGAAAACAAGGGTGTTTTCAACAGAGTATTTCAACTGCTTCTCAAGAAGCCCAAAATAAGTTATATTCATCTTGATGAAATGGGCAGTTTCGTGTGGCCTATAATCGACGGTGAAAAGACAATAACCGAGGTAGGCATTTTGGTAAAGGAACATTTTGGTGAGAAAGCCGAACCCCTTTACGAACGACTTGCAAAGTATTTTCAAATTCTTGAAAGTTACGGTTTCGTAAAATTCAACTAAACACTTATAAAAATAACGGAGACACTTCTGATTTTGAAGTGTCTCCGTTTTACTTTGTGTTACTAATTATTTCTTAATAACGATATTAATAAGTTTGTTGGGGATGTAGATTTCTTTAACTACGGTGCCGTTGGAAAGTTCGTAGGCAACCTTTTCATCCTTCTTAGCA
>JAZQJN010000218.1:0-42891 GCA_045541655.1 Acutalibacteraceae bacterium | reverse complement strand
ATGAAGTCCAACCCCAATGCTCTTATGTCCACCAAGAAGAACGCTATCTTCACCAACGTTGTACACAATCTCGAAAACAACACCGTATGGTGGGAAGGTATGGATAAGAATCCTCCCAAAAACGCACTCAACTGGAAGGGTGAACCTTGGAACGCTGAAAGCGGTGAAAAGGGCGCACACCCCAACAGCAGATTTACCGCTCCCGCTATCAACTGCCCCTGCATCAGCAGTGAGTTCGAAAGTGCACAAGGTGTGCCCATCTCTGCAATCGTATTTGGCGGCCGTCGTGCAAAGACTGCTCCCCTCGTATATCAATCCCGCGATTGGGTTAACGGTGTATTCGTAGGTTCTATTATGTCCTCCGAAACCACCGCAGCTGCATCCGGTGCAGTTGGTGTTCTCCGTCGTGATCCCATGGCAATGCGTCCCTTCTGTGGATATCACATGGGCGACTACTTCAAACATTGGATCGAAATGGGTAAAGAACTTGGCGACAAAGCTCCCAAAATCTTCAACGTTAACTGGTTCCGTCTTGATGATGAAGGCAACTTCATCTGGCCCGGATTCGGCGACAATATGCGTGTTCTTCTCTGGATCCTTGATCGTTGCGAAGGTAAAGCAAACGCTAACGAAACTGCAATCGGTTACATCCCCGGTATCGAAGATATTGACGTAGAAGGCATCGACATCAGCGAAGAAAATCTTAAAGATATCCTTTCTGTTGACGCTGAAATCTGGCGTGAAGAAGCAAAGGGCATCACCGAATTCTATGAAATGTTCGGCGATCACCTCCCTGCAGAACTTGCAAACGAGTTAGAACAACTCAAAGCACGTCTTGGTTAATTTTTAACTAAAACTTAATTTAACCGCTCTGCCTTGTTGGTGGGGCGGTTTTTTCTTTTGATAGGGTAAAATATTCTTGCAAAATAGTGTCATTTATTATACAATATATTTGTGAAACTATTGATATTATAAAGGGAGAAATAAAATGCGTACCGATATTGCAATAGATTTGGGCACCGATACCACCCGAATATTCAAAAATAAGAGAATAGCGTTATCAAAACCCAGTGCGGTTGCTATAGATACCATCCGCGGTGTGGGTGTGGTATACGGTAATGATGCCCGTGCTATGATTGGCAGAACAGGTGATAGAATATCGGCAGTATCTCCCATTGAACGAGGCACAGTGGCGAATTTTGAATCGGCACAAATGCTCATAAAACAATATATTTCAGACGTCAGCGGCAAAAAAATGATAAGACCCCGTGCCTTTGTATCCATACCAGGTGGTACCACCGCAGTACAACAACGCTCGGTAATGGATGCTTTAGAGAGTGCAGGAGCAAGAAACGTGTGTCTTGTTGAATCTCCTTTGGCGGCGGCGGTAGGCCTTGGCGTGGATTTTTCCACCCCCCGAGGCACCACCATAGTAGATATTGGTAAGGGTACTACCGATATAGGTGTTCTATCTATGGGTGGGCTTGCAAGGTGCGAATCCATAAAACTTGCAGGTGAGGATTTCGACACCGCTATTGCCCGATATGTAAGACGTGAACACAATATAGATATAGGTATTTTAACCGCCGAAAGAATCAAAAAATCCATAGGATGCGTTATTCCAAGACCATTGGACGTTGGACTTTATATGAATGGACTGAGTGTGTATTCAGGACTTCCCGAAAGTTTTGAAATTACCACCGAAGAGGTGTATTCAATAATGCTTCCCATAGCAGAAGATATTGTTAAAGCCATCAGAGGGGTATTTGACAGAACTCCCCCCGAAATGGTTGCCGATACAGCGGAGGATGGACTTTATCTCATTGGAGGAAGTTCCCTGGTTTACGGAATGTCGGAATTCCTTTCTAAATGCCTTAATATAAAGGTCATTACCCCTGAAGATCCCACCGAGTGCGTAATTAAGGGGTTAGGCGGTGCTATGGATAATATCACCATACTCAAAAACGGTGATTACAGGTTTAGAAGTTTAGAGGAATTGGTGGTAGAATAGTGCTTATAAACGGGGATAATTTATCCAAAAGTTTTGGCGTCAGAACCCTTTTTGAGGGTGTATCATTTAATATTGAAGATAAAGACAGAGTTGGTTTGGTTGGTGCTAACGGCACCGGCAAAACCACTCTTTTTGAGATTATTCGCGGAGAAATCCCCTGCGATGACGGAGCGGTAATCCGTTCTAAAAATCTTAAACTGGGATATATGAAACAACAGGTAACCTTAGGTGGCGAAAAAACCGCTTATGAGGTTACTTTAGAGGGTTTTCAGCACCTTGTGGATATGGAAAGGGAACTGGATGAAATTGCCCTTGCCATTGAAAAGGGAGCTGCAGATACAAAACTCCTTGAACGTCAACACGTACTTCGTGAAAAATACGAAAATATGGGTGGACTTACCTTCCGCAGCAAAATAAAGTCGGCTCTGTCGGGATTGGGACTGAGCGATGAGGAACAAAATCTTCCTATGTCATCATTAAGCGGTGGACAGCGTTCCAAGGTAGGGCTTGCAGGACTTCTTGTGTCGGATGCCAATATGCTTCTTCTTGACGAACCTACCAACCACCTTGATATTAGTGCTATTGAATGGTTGGAAGGTTTTCTTTCAACCTATCGCGGAGCATTTATTGTAATATCCCACGACCGATATTTTTTAGATAAGGTTACAAACCGCACCTTTGAACTCCAAAACGAGCGAATGGCGGTGTTTGAGGGTAACTATTCCACCTACCTTGACTTTAAAAAGAAGAAGTTAGAGGATGATACCAAACATTACGAAAATCAGGTAAAAGAGATAGAACGTCTTGAACAGGTTGTAAAACAGCAACGGCAGTGGAATAGAGAAAAAAGCATAAAACGAGCAGAATCCAAACAAAAGGTTATAGATAAACTTGAAGCATCTTTAGAGAAACCCGAAAGGGAAGAGGAAACCATCCGTTTCTCTTTCAAAACCGAATTTACAGGGCCTAATGAGATGCTTGTTGTTAATGACTTGGGTGTGTCCTTTGACCAAAGGGATTTATACGGTAATGTAAATCTGAAAATAATGAGGGGCGAAAGAATATTCTTAATGGGGGTAAACGGGTCGGGTAAAACCACCCTCCTTCGCCAACTTATGGGTCAGCAAAAGGGGACGGGGGTTATCCGTTTTGGCCCCGGTGTAAACGTGGGATACTATGACCAAGCCCAAGAGGGATTAACCGACAGCAAAACCGCCTTTGATGAGATAAGCGATGTTCGTCCCGACCTTACCAATACTGCAATCCGTAATGCCTTGGCGGCGTTTCTTTTTAAAGGTGATGACGTCTTCAAAAAGGTTGGAGATTTAAGCGGTGGCGAAAGGGCAAGGGTTTGTATTCTCAAACTTATGTTGTCGGGGGCGAATTTTCTTATCCTTGACGAGCCCACCAACCATCTTGATATCGGCTCCCGAGAGGCACTCGAAACCGCCCTTATGGATTATAACGGAACCCTTTTGATGGTAAGCCACGACCGATATTTTATCAACAAATTGGCGGATAGAATATACTATCTCGAAAATGGTGGAGTTACCTCTTTTATGGGTGGATATGATGACCTGAATAGGGCATTGGAACGCATAAGAGAACAAAATATCCCCGAAAAGAAAGAAAAAATATCAAAGCCAAACGATTATAAACTTCGCAAAGAGTATGAATCGGCAAAACGCAAACTGAAAGGTGCCATTGAGCGTTGCGAAAAGGCACTCGAAGAGGTGGCTGCGGAAATATGTGAGGTGGAAGAGGAACTATCCCTCCCCGAAAATTCAGCCGATTTTGAAAAAATAATGGAACTTACTCAAACACTCGATTCCCTGCAACAAAAGGAGATAGAACTTTTGGAACAATGGGAGCAAATGAGCAAAGAGTTTGAAGAAAAGTATTCTGAATAAACAAAAAGGTGGTGTAAATTTTGCCAATTACACTTGAAAACGTATTTAAAAAATTCGATGAAAAATCGGTTATAGAGAATCTGTCTTTTACCTTTCCTGAATGTGGTGTGGTAGCCATAACGGGGGTGTCGGGTGTGGGCAAAACCACCCTGATTAGAATAATATTGGGTCTTGAAACAGCCGATAGCGGAAAAATTTCGGGCAACGATACTAAATTCTCGGTAGTATTTCAAGAAAACCGACTTATCCCCACACAAACCGCCCTTCAAAATATTCTTTTTGTATCTGATTTACCAAAGAGTGAAGATAATATAAAAAAAGCCACCGAAATGTTAAAGGCGGTGGGTTTAGAGGGAGAAGAAAACACCTATCCAAAAGAACTTTCGGGCGGAATGGCTCGTCGCGTTGCTATTGCAAGGGCATTGTGTCAAGAAGGAACAATGATTTTAGATGAACCATTCAAAGAGATTGATGAACAAAATCGAATAAACATCATCCCCTTGCTAAAAACCCGAGGTGAGAAGGATTTGGTCATAATTGTAACTCATAATGAGAATGATATATCTGATCTCGATGCAATAGAATTAAAACTGTAAAAAATAATATAAAAAAACAAAATCGCAGGATAAATATCCTGCGATTTTTTTATGTTACCTAACAATCCTTCATCTTAAATATTGTTTTTAATAAACCTCTAAATATTTTTGGACTTTTTACCACAACGATTTTCATAAATACACCTCCATAAATTGATGTGAGATTGCTAACAAATCAAGGTAATAATTCCTAATATTACTAACAACATAGCAAGGATTGTAACTAACCAATCGGTGGGACAAACGCAAGTAACCAGAAGACCTATCCCAAAGGCAATAATCAATTTCCCGGGTTTAAAACCTCTTTTCATAATAAAATCCCCCTTTGGAATATTGTTGTACTAACATTCTATTCCAGCAGGGGATATGTGTTAATTATTTTTAATATTTTCTATAATACTTTCGGCAACCTTTATTCCGTCAACGGCGGCGGAGGTAATACCTCCCGCATATCCTGCACCTTCACCGCAAGGATATATCCCTTGTATGTTAGATGCAAGTTTCTCATCCCTTAAAATTCTTACGGGGGATGAACTTCTGGTTTCGGGGCCTGTAAGGATAGCGTCATTCATATCGAAACCCTTGATTTTTTTACCAAATTCAATAAAACCCAATCTCAAGGATTTTGTTACAAAATCGGGGAGGTATTCCTCCAATTTAACAAACTTTGTATCGGGCAGATAACTTGGCTTAACGCCCCCAAACTTCACAGAAGGTCGATTTTTCAGGAAATCTCCCACAAGTTGTACGGGGGCGGAGTAGTTTTCTCCTGTCGATATAAAGGCATCCCTTTCAATTTTACGTTGGAATTCCACACCTGCCAGGGGATGATCACTTCCAAAATCTTTTGGCTCCACCGATACAAGCAAGGCACTGTTGGCGTTTTCTCCATCTCGTTTAGATACGCTCATTCCGTTGGTGCAAATCATACCCTCTTCACTGGCGGCGGCAACAACAGTACCACCGGGACACATACAAAAAGAATATACACCCCGACCATTCTCTAAATGACAACTTAACTTATAATCGGCAGGGGAAAGAGCAGGATGAATATATGCATCTCCATACTGAGATTTATCAATAATTACCTGAGGATGTTCCACACGAACACCTACCGAGAAGGGCTTTTGACACATATCAAGTCCCTTATCGTAAAGCATATAAAAAGTATCCCTTGCACTGTGCCCAATGGCAAGAACGACTTTATCGCATTCAAGATATTTTTCTCCTTCGGGAGTATCTACAAAGACGCCTTTAACCGTATTATCCTTGATATTGATATTTGAAAGACGGTGAGAAAACAATACCTCCCCACCCAATCTGATAATTTCATTACGAATATTTCTGACCCCGTCAATAAGTCGGTCGGTGCCGATGTGGGGTTTGGCATCGTAAAGGATATCGGATGCGTGGCAATACTTTGCTAACCTTTCTAAAACATATCGGCAACGGGGATTTTTAATGCCGGTGTTTAGTTTCCCGTCAGAAAAGGTACCTGCACCGCCTTCACCAAACTGGATGTTGCTTTGGGTGTTGAGTTTTCTTGTGTTTTGGAAGATTTCTATATCCTTTGTTCTCTTTTCAACACATTCTCCTCGCTCAAGAAGTGTAACCTTAGCCCCTGCATTTAAAAGGGTAAGGGTGCAAAAAAGACCTGCGGGGCCACTTCCCACCACAACGATGTTTTTATTCTTACATAAATCACCCATAGGGGGAGCGTACTTTTCGCCTTTTATCTCTACAAGATTATTGTTCGGTTTCAATTTAGCAGTGGTGTTAAAATCTATGGTGCAAATAAAATGCAGGTTATTCTTTTTTCTCGCATCCACCGATTTTTTATAAAGAGAACAGTCAGAGATATTCTTTTTAGAAATACCCAGTTCTTTAGATATAATATTTTCAAGAGCATTAAAATCGGCATCAAGAGATACCTTAACGTTAGATAACCTATAAATTTTAACCACCTCCCAAAAGACATATATATCATAATAATACATATTTTGCCAAAAGTAAATAAGCAACTAATTAATGATACACATTTTCTTTGGAATTTAAGTTTACATTAAGAAAAATCACATATAATTAGAGAAAATGGTGAATAATAATCTTTTTTGTGATATAATTAAGAAAAGTGGGTGAAGATATGAGAATACTTCTTGCCGAAGATGAGGTCGCACTGTGTAGAGCCCTTGTTAAAATACTTGAAAAGAATAACTTCTCTGTGGATGTTGTGCATAACGGAGAGGATGCTTTGGTGTATCTTGAAAACGGGGAGTACGACGGAGTAATCTTAGATATTATGATGCCAAAAGCGGATGGAATTGAGGTATTAAAAACCACCAGAGGTAGGGGCGATCGAACCCCTGTTTTAATTCTATCGGCAAAATCAGAGGTGGACGACAGAATTTTAGCTCTGGATAGCGGTGCAAATTATTATTTAACCAAACCTTTTAATTCAAGAGAGTTATTGGCTGCTTTAAGGGTGATAACCCGTAGTCAAAATGCCAGTGATTCCCATCTTGTAATGGGAAACATCTCTTTAGATAGGGCGACCTATCAACTGTCATCCCCAACTGGAAGTTTTCAACTCGCCAATAAAGAATATCAGATTATGGAATTATTAATGAATAATCCTCATCGTGTTGTATCTCCCGAAAAGATTATAGAAAAAATATGGGGATATGACAGCGAAATCGAGGCAAACGTGGTGTGGGTGTATATATCCTATTTAAAGAAGAAACTTCTTGCACTCAACGCCAATATTCAGATAAAGACCCGAAGAAACATAGGTTATTCATTGGAGAATACAGATGATTAAAAAACTAAAAACAAAAGCCATAATACTTGCGTTGGTATCCCTGTTTGTGCTCTTGGTAGCGATAGTATCAGGAATGACGGCTATTAACTATAACACGCTTGTGAAAAATGCAGATAAGGTTATAAATGATTTTATCTTGAATAATGAATTGCCTGTTATGGATGAAATGGAAGAATTCCAACACGATGATGATAAATTCCCACCTGAAAATGATGATGGAGATAAAAAACCAAAATCCGAACACCATGTTGTTGATAAAAAAGATCCACCTAAGAATTTTAGAGAACTATCCCATTTTGATTACTTTGTAATAACGGTAGAAGGAGAGGGGAATATCTCCCGCGAAACCTATGGGAATATGGGAGATATAAGCGATGAAGACGTTATGGATTATACCGAAAAGGTAATATCCCAAAATGATAAAAAGGGTTTCGTGTATATTTATCGCTTTAAGGTAATCGAGAGTGACAATGAAACCCAGATACTGTGTCTTGACTGTGCAAAAGAGATAAACGGATTTTTTATTTCCCTCTTTTCGGGATTGTTGGTATCGCTTGTGGCATACATAGTGGTATCCATTGTGCTTATATTTTTAGTAGGTAAGATTATCGGTCCAATTTCCGAAAGTTACGAAAAACAAAAACGTTTTATCACCAATGCAGGTCACGAAATGCGAACCCCCATAACCATTATAAATGCCAATACCGACGTGCTTGAAATGGAATTGGATGAAGAAAATGAAGCAATTAAAGATATAAAGAACCAAACAAAGCGTCTTTCAGACCTAACCAACGATTTAGTTTATCTTTCACGAATGGAAGAGCAGGAAAATGACCTGCCCAAAATAGATTTTCCCCTATCGGACGTGGTGGAAGAAATGGTACATTCCTTCCATACCTTGGCGGATGAAAAGGGTATAAATATTGATGCTCAGATTACCCCTATGCTTACGTTAAAGGGTGATTCAAAGGCAATAGAAAAATTGGTAAGCATTTTAATGAGCAACGCTGTAAAATATTCCCCAAAAGATGCAACGATTTCGGTATCTTTGAAAAAAGAGGGAAGACAAACGGTGCTTAAAGTGTCAAATCCAACCGAATGTATGGTGAACAGAGAAAATCTATCCTATGTGTTTGAGCGTTTTTATCGGTCAGACAGTTCCCGAAACTCTCAAACGGGAGGGCACGGAATAGGATTATCTGTAGCAAAAGTCATAGTGGCATCCCAAGGTGGCAAAATCAAAGCCACAACAACCGATGGTAAGGATTTTTGTATTACCGTAATATTTTAACACCGGATAAATAATTAAAAAAACGGGGAGGCAACGCCTTCCCGTTTGATTTTTAATGCATACAGTGATCGTGTTTTTTAATATCGTGGAAAAATATTCCTAAAATTGATGAAATAACACTAAAAGATTCGCACAAAATTCCGCCAAGGGACATAGTGATTATATTATAAATAAGCCACAAGGGACATCCAATCAAAGAGAAATAACGAATGTGTTTTGCCTTGGGAAGTGAAAAACTAAAGGTAACAATGGTCATAGATGCAACGGGCAATAGTTCTACAAGGCAGTTTTTAACCGACCATTCCTTATCAAAAACAAGGAACGTGGCAAGGTAAATAGCTATGTAAATAAAGAAGAATATCCACAGCCAGATTTTTTTATCGGTGCGGAATCTTTCTTTGTTAGCGTAGATAAATGCCCTTATTACCGCAACAATATTAAGACAAGCTCCTGTGGGGGCACCCAGCATAAAAAAACTTATGCTAAAAAACAAAGCACCAAAAAATTGAAATATAAGAATGCTCTTTTTAGTTTTTTGTAGAAATGAAGTGATATTAAATAACATTCCCAATACGCTCAAAATTTGAGCGATTAAGTTAAAAGTAGTCATTTTGCACCTTCTTTTAAATAATGATACAATTATATCACACTACAAAATTATGTCAATAAAAAATGCCCTCGAAAAAAGTCGAGGGCATAAATTTTATAAATTATTCAATTTCACCGCGGGCTTTTGCTTCTTCAATAACCTTTTGAACAACGGGTTGAGGAGCTTCTTCATAGCGTTCAAATGCGAGAGAGAAGGAACCTCTGCCTTGTGTTACCGAACGAAGAACGGTGGAGAAGTCACCTGCTTCTGCCATGGGAACTTCGGCTTCGATTATCTGCATTCTGGGTTCGCCTGCAGGGCTCATACCCATAACGCGGCCGCGACGTTTGTTAATATCGCCCATAATGTCACCCATATTATCATCGGGAACGATGGCTTTAAGGGTGCCAACGGGTTCGAGCAAGGTGGGAGATGCCTGGGCAAATGCAGCTTTGAATGCGAGGGCGGCAGCCATCTTGAAGGACATTTCGGAGGAGTCGACGGGATGGTAAGAACCGTCATCCAAAGTAGCGTGAATACCTACAACGGGATATCCTGCCAAGGGGCCTTTTGCCATACAGTCGCGAAGACCTTTTTCAACTGCGGGGAAGAAGTTACGGGGAACAGCACCGCCGAATACCTTTTCTTCAAATACCAAATCGTCGCCATCACAGGGAGCGAATTGAATCCAAACGTCACCAAATTGACCGTGACCGCCGGATTGTTTCTTGTGTCTGCCTTGAACGCGAACCGACTTGCGGATGGTTTCACGATAGGCAACTCTGGGGGTAGAAAGGGTAACGTCAACGCCGAATTTTGATTTAAGTTTAGAAACAACAACGTCAAGATGTTGTTCACCAAGACCGGAAACAATGTGTTCGTGGGTTTCGGTGTTAGCGTATTGAGAAAGGGTGGGATCTTCTTCAATAAGACGGTTAAGACCGTTAACGATTTTTTCTTCATCACCGCGGTTAACGGGGCGAATGCACATGGGAAGACAGGGTTCGGGGAATTCAATACCGGTAAGGATAATGGGTTTAGATGCGGCACAAAGGGTATCACCGGTATTGATGGTAGCAAGTTTAGCTACGCAACCGATATCACCTGCGGTAATAACAGAGGTTTCCTCGGTTTTTCCGCCTTTCATAATAAATAACTTATTAACACGTTCTGCCTCGCCGGTGCGACCATTGATAATGGGAGTGTCGGCAGTAAGTTTACCCGACATAACCTTGAAGTATGAGCGTTTGCCAACCTGAGGATCGGCAATAGTTTTGAATACGATAGCGGCAAGAGGACCGTTTTCATCAACAGAAAGTTTAATTACTTCCCCATTTGAAGTAGCGGGAAGGGGAATGGTTTCGTTAGCACCGGGTGCATATTTAGAAATACCGTTAAGAAGTTGGTCAACACCCTCTAAGGTGTAACCTGAACCGCAATAAACGGGGGAGATATCACCGGCTTTAACAGCAGTGTAAACACCCTTGATGATTTCTTCGTGGGTGAATTTTTCACCGCTAAAGTATTTTTCCATCATTTCTTCATCGGTGGTGGCAACCGCTTCGTGAAGTTGGGTAACATATTCTTCAAAGGCAGAAAGGTCGGCTTCGCTTTCGGTGATTTTGCCATTATTATAGATGAACATTTTTTCGGTAAGAAGGTTAACGTATCCTTTAACCTTGCGGTCTTCCACAACGGGAACCAGAATAGGACAAACGGTATTACCGAAGTTTTCAATAAGTTGATCTAAGGTGCGTTTGAAATCGGCGTGTTCAGAATCCATATGGGATACAAAGAACATCTTAGCTTTCTTTTGTTTACAAGCGGCTTTATATGCCTTTTCGGCACCAACGGCAACGCCGGATTTACCGGAAACAACGATAAGTACGGTGTCGGCGGCACGAAGACCTTCACTAACACCGCCGGCAAAGTCAAAGAGCCCCGGAGTGTCAATGAGGTTAATTTTATCTATTCTCCACTCGAGGGGTGCACAGGCGGTGGATACAGAAGCAAGACGTTTCTTTTCTTCGGGGTCGAAGTCAAGAACGGTATTGCCGTCGGCAACTCTACCTAAACGGTCAGAAGCACCTGCTACGTGGAGCATAGCTTCGGCTAAGGTAGTTTTACCTTCGTCTGAATGTCCTGCTAAGGCCACATTCTTAATGTTTGTTGCTGAATATTGTTTCATTGTTTACACCCTTTCAAGCCGTAGGGGAAGGTAACCCTTTCGGCGAATAATAAAAATAATAATGTTTCCTACGAAGATAAGAAACAAAAGAGGTAAGGATATAATATCATATATAATATCAAATTGCAATAGAAAAACTTGAAAAAAATGATTTTTTTTGTTATAAATGCCAAATAAATTTCCGGAGATTTAATGGATATTGACACTGCATTATAGTATATGATACTATTTTTAAAAATAATATTAGCAAGTTTTTCTTTGAAATTTGCAAAAAGGAGAATAAATATGAAACGTTATGCAGTACTTGTGTTGTGTCTTGTGCTTTGCTTTTCCCTCAGCGGATGCACCTCACCCTTAAATGTAGTAAAAAACATAATGAATAATTTACCCATCTTCCAAAAGGTAGAAGAAGATACAGAGGATAAATCAAATATTTCAGAAGATGAAACCGAGAGTGAAGAAACCCCCGAGATGGAGGCAGAAGAAAAGGAAAATCCTTATGACTACAGTCAGAAACTACTCCTTACCGCTACTTCTGGTTCCTCAAATGCCACAATGCAACTTATGAATTGGGAAAATGGTAATTGGAAGTCGGTATATACCTGTAAAGCCACCATTGGTAAAAACGGAGCAGGAACAAATTACGGAGAGGGCAAAAAAGTTACCCCTGTAGGAACGTATAAATTAGGAGTAATCCTTTGTAAAAGCAATCCGGGAAACAATTGGCCCTATCGCATAGCAACAACTAAAACCTGCATTGTAGATGATACCGCCTCCGAGTATTATAACACCATTCAGAATGTGGATTCAGTACCAAAAAACGTTAGTGTTGACCGTATTGGTAATACTATTATAAAGGGTAATACCAACCAATGTATGTATATTGAACATAACGGAAACGGCATTTCAACCGAGGGTGTTGTAAAGGGAAAAGGATCCGCCATTACCATTTGCGGAAAGACCACATCCCTTTATGCCACCGCAGGATGTGTAGATATTTCCGCATCCGACCTTTCCAATATTATATCCCAGATGAACTATAACAATAATCCCCATATTGAAATTGTAGTAAAATAAACAGGAAAAATAAAACACAGAGCAGATACACATCTGCTCTGTATTTTTTTGTTATTATAATCAGTTTAAGTTATTGTTAAGGTTTTGGAATTATTATGAAGAATAGGTAGATTTATGTTTGTATTACATTTATAAAGATACCAAGTACTGTTTTTCAAAAAGGAGACGATACTGATGAAATTTTTGCGTATGATAACCGTATTTATTACTGTGGGTATGATTTGTTCCTTAATTTCCCCGTGTATAAATGCGGTTGAATTATCAGACCCATCTCTTACCGGTTTAACATCATTTGTGTTTGATGGAAACTCTGTTACCGTTACCGAAGGTAGTGACACAAATTATGAGGTGGTGGTATATCATTCCGATGATACCGAAACCATCCCTGTATCCACCGAGAATGGTAATGCAGTAACCTACACCGTTCCGGACGGTGACAATGGACAGTTATCCATCGCAATAAAAAAAGCAGGTGGTTCTTACGTCTTTTCAGGAAACGGTAACGGAAACATTACCGTGAAAAAAGCAGCAACGGGAGCATCATATCTTTATTTAAATGGATTGACATTAACCTCCTCCTTTACCTCGGTCATTACGGTTAATAAGGATAGTACCGTACCTTGTGTCGTTTATGTTATGGAGGGGACTACCAACACTTTGACTGATGCTGCCGAAAACAATTCGGATACATATACCGATAATATTGCCGCTGAAAGTGCCGTTATTAAAGCTAAGGCAAGCAGTAATCTTTGGTTGCTTGGTAACGGTATTCTTAATATTAACGGTAATGCCAAAAACGGAATCAAAGCCAACGGGATTTTAACCATAGCAGGAAACGTTCAACTAAATGTTACGGCTGAAGATAACGGAATAAGCGGAGAACAAAGTGTTTATATATATTCGGGTAAAGTAAATATCACCGCTAAAGGCGGCGATGGAATTAAATGCGGTGCAGATGATACCCCTACAGGAGATATTACTATATACGGGGGTACCATCACCGTGGACTCCTATGGCGACGGCATACAGGCCACCGCAAATTTAACTATTGAGGGCGGTGTTTTTAACATTACCTGTTATGGCGGATACACCTCCCAATATGACGGGGATAGCGATGCTTATCCCAGTGCTAAGGGACTTAAAGCAAGTGGTAGTTATACCGATGAAAACGGTAACGAGATAGATGCTACAGAATGTTATATCAATGTAAGTGGCGGATATTTCAACATTAATTCTGCCGATGATGCTATTCATTCCGATAAGGATATTACCATTACCGCAGGTATATTCGATTTATATACAACCGATGACGGTATTCATTCCGAATACGCCAACACCATTGGTAAAAATGGTGGAAATAACGCAGATTTATATATCAACATCCACAAATGCTATGAAGGAATTGAGGGTGCAAATATTTATATTTACAGTGGTATAATTAATGTCTTTGCATCTGATGATTCAATTAATGCAGCCAATGCCGATTTAGGTAATAATTATGCATTTTCGGTTAATGTTTTGGGCGGTATAATATATTGTGCCAGTTTGTCGGGTGACTGTTTAGACTCCAATAAGAATTTTACCATTACAGGTGGTACTTTGGTGGTGTTGGGCTCTATCACCCAACAGGATAACACAGCCGTAGATACCGATGGAACCTTCAATATTCAAGGCGGTGAAATTCTAACTATTGGCAATAGCGGAATGATGACCAATCCTACTACCACACAAAACTACTGTTCGTGGACTTCGACCGGTTCTGCTACAGCATCCACCGGCGGTTCTACAGGTGGTGGCAGTTCATCAATCGGCAAACCTACCCGCCCCGGACAAGGCGGTACTTCTACCGGGGGTTCAGGTTCTGTTGTTAGCAATAATAAGCAACTTACAATTACAGATTCTACAGGAAGCACCTTGATCTCGGTTGCTGTAGAGTGGGATGGGTCTTCTACCGGCTCTGCAGGTTACGTGCTTTATTCTCGCTCTGATTTGGTATCGGGTAGCAGTTATACCCTTTCAACATCCGAAATGGGTACTGTGAGTGGAGGTAGCAATATCACAAGTGCAACTGTATCGGCACAACCCGCCACACCTCTCACCGATGAATCTTCAACCCCTGATATTCCCGAAGATATATCCGCAGGTTTATATGCCGAGAGGCCCGATGTTGATACAATTGCAGCACAAGCGGTAATTGAAAAGATTGCAGCATTGGATGGTACCGATCAAGAGGCAATTGTCGCCGCAAGAGATGCATATGAGGCATTGTCCGATACTCAAAAAGCATTGGTTACCAATTTGGATGACTTGATATATTGGGAACAACACACTTCTACTGTAGAAATCATTTATGGTGATATTGATAACGATGGAAGCGTAAGTGCTAATGACGCATTGAAAGCTCTTCAATATTCGGTGGACAAAATTACTCTGGATAAGGAAGGTATTGTACGTGGCGATGTGGATGGTAATTTAGTGGTGGATGCCACCGATGCACTATTGATTTTGCAGTATTCTGTAAATAAAATTGATATATTCCCTGTAGAATAATTAAAAAGACAGAACGGGTGTTTAGTCCGTTCTGTCTTTTGTTCATTTAAAAACTATTTATTTTATTTTGGTGAAATTTAGTATATTACTACCCGGGAAGAGGGGATGTTCTTTAACCTTATTACTAATACAATAGGCATTAAAGGTTTCGTAAAGAGGGATAATACGATGTTCTTTATATAGAATACTTTCGGCGGATTTAAGGGAATTATTATCCCCAGATAATACCAAACGGTCAAAATCTTCAGACACCTTTATACTATCGGAATAGTCCGATAGGGAGGTGAAATCCGTAAGCACACGGGATGCCATTTTATCGTTCCCGCCAAGGGGATAAATGATAAAGGAAAAATTGCCCGATTTAAGTAAGGAGTCGCCTTCGCTCTTTGAAACCGGGGTAAGGGTAACATACAATCCTAAGTTTTTTTGCCAACTTTGAGCAATGTAACTTGCGTAAAGTTTTGAGGTATCATCGTTCACGTAATGAAGGGTGAGGTTGGATATATCTTTAGTGTTAATGTTTTGTGTTGCTGAACTAAATAGTGTCTTTGCATCCTCTGTGGGAGCAACGTATGTTGCTTTATTATATATTCCGTCGGGGGATAAAAATCCATCTCCAATAATGCTTGTGGCGGGGGATATGTGTTTGGGTAATCCGCTTTCTGCCGAGGAGATATCTGCACAAACGGATAATGCCTTTCGCAGGGCTTGATTTTTAAAGACTGAGGAGTTTGAATTAAATATAAATGAAGTAACACCCATTCCGTATTTAAGGGTGGGTATCCCTTCGTTTTCGGCGGTACGGAGAAGATTAACATCCATTCCGCCACAGTTGATTTCGGAATTTTTCATTCGACCAAAACGGTTTTGGCTATCTTCATAAAAGAATCTGACTCGGGATACAAAGGGAACATTTTTCCCCTTGTAATATTCATTTTTACCAAGTTTAAGAGATTCCATATCTTGGTCGGTGTTCCAATGGGTTACGTAAAAAGGCCCATTTGAGATAATGGTTTCCTCGGTCATTCCGTATTTCCCACCGCTTTTTTCAAAGAATGTGGCATTGCAAGGCATACCCGCCACGCCCGAAAGGGTACGAAGAAGGTTATTATCATTTTTAGAAAGAGTGATAATAAGGTTATTACCCGAAACCGCTACACCTAAACTATCTACACCCATTTTACCCTCTAAAATATCTGTGGCATTTTTTATGGATGTGAGGGATAACGCACAGGTGGCTCGGGTTTTAGGATTAACCGCCCTTTTAAGTGCAAACATAAAATCGTTAGGAGTAACAGGGGTGCCGTCTGACCATTTTGATTGGGTGTTGATAATGAATGTATAAACAAGACCGCTGTTGTCCACGTTATAATCTGTTGCTGCACCACATGATAGGGAACCGTCCTCGTTTGTAATCATAAGGGGTTCAAAAATATTCTTAACCACAGTAAGTTCACCTTGTTCGGTGGCAAGCAGAGGGTCAATATTTTTTGGAGGGATATCCCACTCAAAAAGAGCCGATTCAATGCCGCTGTCTGAACAGGCGACAAGGGAGAATGTAAGGGCAAGTATTAAACAGTAAACAATTATGCGTTTCATATATAATTCACATCCAAAAAGAATGATATTTTTCTTATGTTACAAGTGCTATTAGTATAGCATACCCACCATAAAATAGTCAAGTTTCAACACGAAAATTAGAAAAATATATAAAAAGGTTGAAGTTTACATAAAATATAGAAAAAATTGGTATTTACAAAGAGTAATCAACATTTTCAACAGAGTTTTCAACACTCGATTTTTCGCTCTACAAAGCACCCTACAAGATTTTTTGGGAAATTTTAACAATCTCTGTGTTGCTATTTTCGGGGGATGTTGAAAACTCTGTTTTGCTTTACATAAACTATGTTTTTATGGTGTTTTTTACGCAAAATATTACAAACTGTATATGCAAAATAATGTAAATATTACAACATTGTAACTAAAAAATCCACCCTCAAATTCTTGAGAGTGGATTTAAAAATTTTACCATTAAATTTTTAGAAAAATCTATAAATTATAAGGTGACTTCAGAGGCCTGTCCCGATTGTTTTATCAAATCAAAGAGGGTATAAATATCAACGTATTTAACCTTCTTTCCTCTTTCAGCACAGAATTTTTCGTATTTATCAACACATTCTGAAATAAAGGTAGGAGATACACAAACGGTGCGGTAGGCACAGAAATTGCCCTGCATTTTATTAAACATTTTATCATAGGCAAAATCGAAGTCAACACCATCGGTGAAACTGGGGGCTGTTGCCATAAAGGGAACGCCATCAAAGGTAGAAATATTAAAGTCATTGGCATCGTTGTATAGACAACCTGCTTTAGAAAAACGACTGAAAAGTTCAAGAATTTCGGGAATGGTAGGATTCCAGGCGTTAATAATAAAACCTGTAACATCAATGTCGAAGAATTCATAGAACTGACGGCAATATTCAGCCCATTTATCTCTGCCGTCGCCGTTTTCGGCAGGACGACATTCTCCCATAAATCTCATGGAATAGTTTTCAATAAGACCTGAGGGCATAATGTAACCCGCACCGGAGTCGCCTGCACAAATGCAATCTTTTTCGGTAAGATTGTCATAAATATATTCATAAACGCAGGGTACGCGGTGAGAAAGGTTGGGATTAAATCCCCACATCAAACTGATTTTGCCCCTCATTTCATCGTTAAAGAAGCGGGGAACGTGATGTTTGAGCCAGGCAGAGGAATCATAATCTCCCATGTATATGGTGTAGTAATGAACGTCGGGGTCAAACTTAATATCTTGCTTAACGTGGTTGTTTTTGAAATTATCACGGCAAAAACGATATTTATAATAGAAAGAACCGTTTGACATACTTGCAGGATGGGCGGCGTCTGCCTCTTTTGCAAGGTTGTAGCAGGTGATGATTTCGGTAAACAACCATTCATTATAAACGGCATCCCGTTCACCGGTTAAGGTGCCATCGGGGAAGGAAGTATTGGTATTATATTTAAGCCACCATGGTGGGAAACCAAAAATCTGACCAATTTCGCCGTTAGCACGTTCAAAACGACGGGCAAAAATCTTGCAAAGGGTAGCGTAGTCGGTGCCGATAGGTTGGTCAGGATCATCGCAAACCTTTTCGTATTTAGATGGAGCAAGGTCGAAGCAGAAGCAACGACGGGCAATAAAGAAATCGTGATTTTTAAGGCAAATGGTGGAACTGTTAGTCATTTGAGAAAAAACATTTCCGGGAACGGTGGGTGCACCATCAATAATGTAAGCGATATATTTGGCAGAACAACGGTCCATATAGTTTTCCAGTAACCAAATATATGTATCGCACTTGGTGCTTTTAGTAGAAGGAGTATCACTACCGGGGATGGTGCCTTTACCGGTAAACATACCGCAAAGGGACATTTTTTCCTCAATTCCTCTTTCTTTAAGGAATGTTTCGGCATCACTACCCTGTCTTACAGGAATATATCCATCAATGGCACAAATGGTGATAGCAGCGTTGGAAGTAGCCGGAACTTTATTATCCCAAAGCACGTAGCCGCATTGTTCAAACTGAGCACGGAAGATTTCAAAAAACTCTTCGATGGAGTTAATAGCGACCCTTTTCAAATTTCTGAATACTGATTTTTCTTTAGATTGACAAAAATCAAGCCAAAAATCATTGGGGTTATCTCCATTCATATATATCATAGTGGTTAATCCTTTTTCCAGATTAAAATCACGATTAACAAGGCCTTGAATAGCGTAAACTAAACGGGCAAGGTCGTTGCTTATTTTGGGGATGAAATCACAGGTGAAGATTGTATTTTTCAAAAGCCCTTCAGTGGTGACTGAAAAAGAACAGTCGGCGGTGGGGTCTGTAAGATACGCGTAATTTTCCCATCCTTTGTTGGACATTTCAAACACTCCTTTGCGGGGGTCAATAATACTAATTAAAACTAAATTTCAATTAAAGACATTCTATCATTTAAGGGTATCGTTGTCAAGGTATATTATGAGAATAAGTGGCAACATTTTGGGCAAAAATAAAAATAAATGACAACAAAAGGATGGTTAAATATGAAATTCGAAAAGCATAATAAAATGGTAGAAAAAAGGGGCTTTTATATCGCCCTTTGTGTATGTCTTATTGCCCTTACTGCACTTTGTTGGAATGTGGCAGACAACAATGACGAGGATACCCAAATTACTCCGGAATCAAATGTGTCATCAAGTATAACCGAGAATGTGGCGGAGGTGGTAAGCGGAGTGCCCTATGATAACGCATCATCCAAAGCAGAAAAAGAAAAAGAAGAAATTGTCTCAAACACCGCCTCAAGTAACATCGTTGAAAATAGCGAATCAAGTATGGAACAAACACCCTTTTTTATACTGCCGGTGGGGGGAGAAATATCCAAAAGTTTCAACGCAAAAACTCCTCAATATTCCGAAACCTATAAGGATTGGCGACTTCATTTAGGGGTGGATATAAAGGGAAGTGTTGGTACCGCGGTTATGTCCTCGGGATTTGGCAAGGTTAGCAAAATATATAAAGATACAATGTGGGGTAATGTGGTGGAAATATCCCACGGTGGCGGAATAGTGGGGATATATTGCGGAATAAACGGCAAACCTACTGTAAAAGAGGGGGATGAGGTAGAAGCAGGACAGCAAATCGGCACCATAGATACCATCCCCTGCGAAGGTGTTGAGGCACCCCATCTGCACTTTGCTATGAAGAAGAATGATGAGTGGGTTGATCCCATAGAATATATAGGATAGTCAGGAGAATATGCAGTATGTTTAGAAAACTTACCCGAAGAGGGAGAATACGAATAAGAGCATATACCATTGCCGCAATAGCTATTCTTTCAGGATTTGTGATATCGGGATACGGTATGGCACTAAAATATCGCACCCATTTAGAATATGATTATGAACGTTCATTAAATCAACTGTCGGAACATCTGAATAATATAGAAATTACCCTTATGAAGGGAACCTATTCGGGAACGGCGGCGGGAGCAGCGGATTTTGCAATGAATTTGTGGAGTGAAGCAGGAGCGGCAAAGAACTGTTTATCTGCACTTCCCACCTATGAAAATGAGTTGGATGGTACCTATAAATTTTTATCTCAAGTAGGGGATTATTCTCTTTCTCTGGCGAAAAAGATGACCTTGAATAAAGAGATAACCGCCGAAGAAAGAGCCCATCTTGCAACACTTTCAAGTCACGCTCAAAATTTAAGTTTGCAGGTATCGGAACTTTGTGCAAGGATGAATGAGGGAAGAATGTGGGGAGATAGGGTAAAATGTCTTCTCGGTGAGTATAATGATGAGCAAGACACCGATGCCCTGGATGAAGGAATATCCGAAATAGAACAGGGGTTTTCAGATTATCCTACCCTGCTTTATGATGGACCTTTTTCTGACCATATTCAAAGGGAAGAACCCCTTTTGTTAAAAGGAAAAGGAAATATCAGCAACGAAGAGGCAATGAGAATTGCATCAAACGTATCGGGGTTGGATGTATCTGTTTTAGAAAGGGTAGAGGAATCAAAGGGTAAAATTCCCTGTTATAATTTTCAGGGTAACGGCGTGACCATATCCATAACCCAAACAGGGGGATATTGCTCCTATATGCTGGATTCAAGGGAGATATCCCAAAACCACACCTTAAAGTTTGAAGACTGCAAGAAAAAAGCCCTTGAGTATCTGAATAAATTGAACCTTGGAACCTTTAAAGAGAGTTACTATTCTATAAATGAGGGTATCTGTGTTATTAATTTTGCCTATCAGGAGAAAGATACCACCTGCTATACCGACCTTATAAAGGTGGGCGTTGCTATGGATAATGGAAATGTAGTCAGTTTCAATGCTCAAGGATATATAATGAATCATATTGAGCGTAATATCCCGACTCCAAAATACACCGAGACCGATGCAAGAAACGTAATTTCTCCACTTCTTTCGGTGGTGGAATCCAATAAGGCAATTATTCCACTGACCACTATGGAAGAACAACTTTGCTATGAGTTTTTATGTGTCTCCGAAAGCGGACAGGAGGTACTTGTATATGTAAATGCCAATACACTCCAGGAGGAAGATATCAAAATACTCCTTAGAGGTGACGGCGGCGTGTTGACAATATAACAGAATATGCAGAAATAAAGCACTGTGGGATATAAATCTCATAGTGCTTTTTTTAAAATAAACTTTAGGAAAGTATTGCATTATTTGAAAATATGTGTTAGAATAACACGAATATAATGTAAAGGATTGATTAACTATGAAGAAACTTTTAGCACTTCTTATGGCAACACTTCTCATCATGACCACTTTTGCAGCTTGTGGAAATGATAATAACACCACCGGTGGAGAAACCGGTACCGACGCAGATGCACCCCTTTATGATATGTCTTCCGACACTATCACTATGGGCACCAACGCTACCTTCCCTCCCTATGAATTCACCGACGATGCAGGTAAAGTTATCGGTATCGATGCTGAAATCGCAGAAGCAGTAGCTACCAAACTCGGCAAAAAACTCGTTATCAAAGATATGGACTTTGATTCCCTTCTTACCGCAGTTCAAGGCGGATCTGTTGACATCGTTTTCGCGGGTATGACCGTTACCGACGAAAGAAAACAAGCAGTTAACTTCACCCAAACCTATGCAACCGGTGTTCAGGTTATCATCGTTAAAGATGGTTCTGCTATCAAAACTGTTGATGATCTTGAAGGAAAAATCATTGGTGTTCAAGCAGGTACTACCGGTGATATCTATTGCACCGACGAATTCGGCCAAGAGAACGTAAAACAATTCAACAACGGAGCTTTAGCAGTTGCTGCTCTTAATAACGGCCAGGTTGATTGCGTTGTTATCGACAATGAACCCGCAAAGAACTTCGTTAAAGCAAACGCAGGTCTTAAAATTCTTGATACCGAATATGCTGTAGAAGATTATGCTGCCGCTATTGCAAAGGGCAACACCGAACTTTTAAATAAAGTTAACAAGGCAATGGACGAACTCAAAGCAGACGGTACCATCGATAAAATCATCAAAAAGTACATCCCTGCTGAATAATAGTTTATAAACTAAAAAAAGGGACGGTTTTCAATAATCGTCCCTTTAGTTTTCTAAAAAGAAAGGTATAATTACCCTTCGAACGAAAGGAACGTTACCGTGTCATTCCTAACATTTGCAGATTGGATTGGAACTGCCCCCGGCTGGATAAATAGTTTACCCGATTGGGCACAGCAACTGTTCTTCCAATTATATCAGACATTCATCTATCAAGACCGTTGGAAACTATTTGTTGACGGTCTTAAAATAACATTCATCGTAACCCTTGGTGCATTGGCTTTGGGTGTGGTTTTGGGTATTATAGTAGCCATTATTCGTACAACCTACGAAAGCTTAAATAAAACCAAACCAAATTTTTTCTTGTCTATATTAAACGGTATATGTCAGGTTTATCTTACCGTTATTCGCGGTACCCCTATGATGGTACAACTTCTTATTATGGGATTTGTAATTATGGTACCAAAAACCGACACAGGTATGGTGTGGTGCGGTATATTAACCTTAGGTATAAACTCGGGTGCCTACGTTGCAGAGATTGCCCGTTCGGGAATTATGTCTGTCAGTGTCGGTCAAACCGAGGCAGGTCGTTCCTTGGGACTTAATTACGCCCAAACAATGTGGTACATAGTTATTCCACAAGCCATTAAGAATATTCTCCCGGCATTGGGAAATGAAATGATTATCCTTCTTAAAGATACCTCTCTTGTTTCGGTTATCGCTCTTCGCGACGTTACCAAACAGGTACAAAACATCGTAACAAAAACATATCAAGCATACGTTCCCTATATCAGTTTGGCACTTATCTATCTTGTTATAGTATTGGGTCTTACCAAACTTTTGGGATTGTTAGAAAAGAGGTTGCGTAAGAGTGATAGATAATAATGCAGTAATCCGTGTTGATAATCTCCATAAATCCTTCGGAGATAATAACGTTCTCAACGGAATAGACATCGAAATAAACAAGGGGGATGTTGTGGTTGTGGTTGGCCCCTCGGGATCGGGTAAATCCACCTTCCTTCGCACCCTTAACCTTCTTGAACAGCCCACCGACGGAAGTATCTACTTTAATGACGTAGATATTACCAATAAAAAGGTGAATATCAACATTCACCGTCAAAAGATGGGAATGGTGTTCCAGCAGTTCAACCTCTTTGCCAATATGACTGTTCTTAAGAATATGACCTTGTCGCCTATAAAGGTGTTGGGCGTATCAAAGCAGGATGCCGAAGCAAAGGCGATGGAACTTTTAGATCGAGTAGGTCTTGCCGAAAAGGCAAGTTCATATCCTTCTCAACTTTCGGGTGGACAAAAACAACGTGTGGCAATAGTTAGAGCCCTTTGTATGCAACCTGAGGTTATGCTCTTTGACGAACCTACCTCCGCCCTTGACCCCGAAATGGTTGGCGAGGTTCTTGATGTTATGAAATCCCTTGCCAATGAGGGAATGACCATGGTTATTGTAACCCACGAAATGGGCTTCGCCCGTGAGGTTGCCAACCGTGTGGTATTTATTGATGAGGGCATAATAATGGAGGAAGCACCTCCCGAAGAATTCTTCGGTAATCCCAAATCTCCTCGACTTAAAGAATTCCTTTCGAAAGTGCTTTAATTAAACAATAAAAGCCGTAGAGATTATCTCTACGGCTTTTTCTTTTGAAAGAATATAAAACTTAAATAATACCTGCCACAAATTCATCGGCATCAAAGGGGAGAAGGTCATCAATACCTTCGCCTACACCCACCATCTTAACGGGGATACCGAGTTCCTGTTTAATTGCAAGAACTACACCGCCCTTGGCAGTACCGTCGAGTTTTGTGAGAACAATGCCCGTAATACCTGCGGCGGCGGAGAATTCCTTCGCCTGATTTAAAGCGTTTTGACCTGTGGTGGCATCAAGAACGAGGAGGGTTTCTCTATCGGAGTCGGGCAGTTCACGGTCGATAACGCGGGATATTTTATTGAGCTCATCCATAAGATTTTTCTTGTTGTGAAGACGACCTGCGGTGTCACAAATAATAAGATCGCTACCCCTTGATTTAGCGGCAGATATGGTATCAAATACAACTGCGGCAGGGTCAGAACCCTCGCTTTGACGTATCATTTCAACCCCTGAACGTTCTGCCCAAACACCAAGTTGCTCAATAGCGGCGGCACGGAAGGTATCGGCAGCACCTAAAATAACCTTCTTGCCCTCGTTTTTGTATCGAAGGGACATCTTACCAATGGTGGTGGTTTTACCTGCACCGTTAACACCTATCATAACAATAACGGAGGGTTTGGTGGACATCTTTATTCCTTCGCTATCTCTAAGAATATCTGCCATAACCGCCCTTAAAGCGTCCTTAACCTCTGCAGGGTCGGCAATTCTTTCATCCTTTACTTTTTTGCGAAGCATATCGCAAATAGCAAGGGATGTATTCATTCCAAGGTCGGCCATAATAAGGGCTTCTTCAAGTTCTTCAAAAAGTTCCTCATCAACCTTGGTGAAACTGGATACAATACTATCAACAGCCCCGGATAGGGTATCTCTTGTCTTTTTTAGTCCGTCAAATATCTTTCCAAAGAATCCCATAAAACTTAACTCCTTATGAAAAAATCTGCCGAAGGATATATTATCGGCAGATTTTTGTTATTCTATCCAATATTAGCAATGGGGGTATGGGTAGTAATCCTTTCGATATCTGCACCGAGGGAGCGGAATTTGTTTACTACATCCTCATATCCACGTTCAATATAATGAATATCGGTAATCTCGGTAACACCGGTTGCCATCATACCCGCAATAAGCATAGCGGCACCGGCACGAAGGTCATTCGCCTTAACGGGAGCACCTTTTAGCTTATTAACACCGGTAATAACCGCAACCTTACCGTCAACGGTAATATCTGCACCCATACGGACAAGTTGTTCGGCATATCTGAAACGGTTGTTCCAAATACCCTCACTAATAATGCTTGTACCCAATGCTGTGGTAAGCATAGTAGATATTTGAGGTTGCATATCGGTGGGGAAACCGGGGTGAGGAAGGGTTTTAATGATACATTTATTAAGTTGCCCGTTAGAAAATACTCTAACTGCATCATCATACTCAATAACCTCGGCACCTGCCTCAATAAGTTTTGCACTGATTGATTCAAGATGCTTAGGAATAACGTTTTTAATAGTAACGTCGCCCCTTGTGGCAGCGGCGGCAACCATATAGGTACCTGCTTCGATCTGGTCGGGAATAATAGAATAGGTAGTGCCCTCTAATTTCTCAACACCATAGATTTTAATAACATTGGTGCCCGCACCGCGAATATCTGCACCCATAGAGTTAAGGAAGTTTGCAAGGTCAACAATATGAGGTTCTTTGGCGGCGTTTTCAATAATGGTAAGACCTCTCGCTTTAACGGCGGCTATCATAATATTGATAGTAGCACCAACCGATACAACGTCGAGATAAATTGGAGCACCCAAAAGACGGTCTGTACTAACACCTACCATACCGCTATCAATGGTTATATCGGCACCCAGTGCCTCAAAACCCTTAAGGTGTTGGTCAATGGGACGAGGACCTAAATCGCATCCACCGGGCATAGCCACCTTGGCTTTAGAAAACTTACCAAGCAAAGCACCAATAAGATAATAGGATGCTCTCATACGGTTGGCCATTTCGTGGGGTACAATATATGAAGATATGTTACGGGGGTCGATTTCAATGGTGTTGGCATCGATACGTTTAACATCGGCACCCATTTCTTTAAGAATAATCAAGGAATTGGTGACATCGGAAATAGCGGGAATGTTTTCCAAACGACATACACCGTCGGATAGAATGGCGGCGGGGATAATTGCGACTGCCGCATTTTTTGCTCCGCTGATTCTGACCTCACCGCAAAGACGGTTACCGCCTCTTACGATGAACTTATCCAAAAAGGAACACTCCTTTGAATTTTTTATAAAAACACAATATTTGTAAATTCTAAAAATTATAATAACCTTATATAGTATATCACTATTCTTTTAAAAAATAAAGACCTATTTTAGAAAAAGTTTCAATTATTAGGAAAAAAATCAAAAAAATTCAAAAAAATCGGCATCACAAAGGCGTGATGCCGAAACAAATGTTTTATAATGCTTGTTTAATAAATTTAATAACCGACATTCCTACAGTAGCACCTTCTGAGACAGCGAAACATATCTGTTTCATACCCGGGGTGCAATCTCCTGCAGCAAATACACCTGAAACCGAGGTTTTACCATTATTGTCGGTTATAATTGCCCCCTTCTCGTCTGTAGAAAGACCGAGGCGACGGGCAAAATCATCCGCACCCGCAATTCCCTCTGCCACAAAAACTCCATCGGTGGGAAGAAAACTGCCATCCTCAAAATTGACCCGGTTTAAGGATTTGTTTCCCTCAAAGTTTGCAATTTTAAGTGTACTTACTGCCACACCCTTTGGCATAGGTGAGTATTTTTTCTCTCCATTGGTCAAAACAGTAACTCGGGTGGTAAGATTTAGCAGATATTCCGCCTCTTTTGCGGCATATTCCCCCGAACCTAAAACACATACCGATTTTCCTCTGAAGAAAAATCCGTCGCACACAGCACAGTAACTAATGCCTCTGCCCTCAAATTCTTCTACACCATCAATTTTTGGTTTTGCGGTGGGAGTGCCACAGGCGATAATAACGCTTTTAGCCAAAGTTTCACCCATAGTGCTTTTGATTGAGAAGGACAAATCCCCTATTTGTTCAACCGAAGTTACCTGACAATTCACAGTATGAATGCCCAATCTTTCGGCCTGTAAAATACCGTTATTATGTAGTTCCTTCCCGCTTATAACAGATGGAAAACCATAATAATTTTCTATTCTTTCGGTCTTTTTAAGGGCACCCTCAAGACTTGAGAGAATAACAACCGAAAGTCCGCCCCGTTTAGCATATATAGCGGCAGATACACCCGCAGGGCCGCTGCCTATAATAGCAACATCATATACCATTACAGTTTGCTAACCTCTTCGTGTCCCATAAGGCGGATTCCGCCTTTTTTCAAAACGTCAATGGCTTTTTGATTATCCTCAATGCGGAGAATAACACTGGCGGCTTCATTGGTTGGATTGAGAAAAGCATACATATATTCAACGCTGATATCGTTGTTAGAAAGAAGTTTAACCGCCTCGTAAAGAGCACCGGGCTTATCGTCAATGGCAATAGCGATAACCGAGGTAATAGATACGGTAATACCGTTTTCTTTAAGGGCAACCATGGCCTCGTCGGGCTTGTTTACAATCAAGCGAAGAATACCGTAATCGGTGGTATCGGCAATAGATACAGCCCTTATATGAATCTGCTCATTAGCAAGAATACCGGTTATTTCTTCCAATCGGCCTTTTTTGTTTTCAACAAAAATAGAAAGTTGTTTAAGTTCCATAGCAATATTCCTTTCTAAATAATTGTAAACTATAAATTGTATCCCTTGTTAAAGGCAACAAGGTTTATATCGAGGAATTTTTCGGGGACGGTGGATTTAAGTGCATCCTCCCAAACGGTAAGGGGAATATCGGTTTTCTTTGCCATAGCACCTATAAGCACAACGTTAACCGCCTTTTCAGAACCGCTTTCCCTTGCCAAAGATAGGGCATCTACGGTTTGAATAGATACACCTTTGTCTTCGATTTTCTTAATGATTTCGGAGGGATATTCGGTGGTACCTGTTATAACGGGCATAGGGTCAATAGTTTGAATGTTGGTGATAATATGACCCTTTGGTTTAAGATATTTAAGCCAACGAGCCGCCTCTAACTGTTCAAAAGCAAGAATAACGTCGGCTTCACCCTCGTTTATAATGGGGGAATGAACGGTTTTTGCACCCTTAACGTAGGTAACAACCGAGCCACCTCTTTGGGACATTCCGTGAACTTCACTTACCTTAACATCCAAATCAGATTTAATAATGGCGGCACCTAAAATGCGACTGGCGAGAAGGGTACCCTGACCGCCGACGCCAACAATCATAATGGAAAGATTATCTTTCATAATACAATAATTCCTTTCGGATAGATAGTTTCAAATTAAATATTAAAGTGCACCGACTTTACACATCTGCTGACAAACACCGCAACCAACGCATTGGGTGGAATCAATAACCGCCTTGCCATCCTTCATACTGATAGCAGGACAACCAATTCTCATACACATTTTGCATCCAACACATTTATCGCTATCCACCTTAAGAGCGGGAGCGTGTTTAACGGTTTTTAGTAAAGCACAGGGACGTTGTGAAATAACAAGGGAAGGACCATCCTTCTCAAGTTGTGCTTTAATGGTTGCTTCGGTTTGTGCCAAATCGTAAGGATCGCAAACGGCGATGTTTTCGGGATTATATCCTACTGCCTCGGCGAGTTTAATAATATTAACCGCAGGAGCATCCTTGCCCTTTAAGGTTTTGCCGGTGGTGGGATTTTGTTGATGTCCTGTCATACCGGTAATGGAGTTATCAAGAACGATGGTGGTAGTATTACCGCCGTTATATGCGGTGTTGATAAGTCCCGTAACGCCGGAATGCATAAAGGTGGAGTCACCAATTACCGCAACGGCTCTCTTGGCAAATTCTTCACCTCTTGCCTTTTCCATACCGTGAAGTGCAGAAACGGAAGCACCCATACAAATACAGGAATCAAGGGATGAAAGGGGTGCAAGAGCACCAAGAGTATAACAACCAATATCACCGCTGACGGTGAGTTTGAGTTTCTTTAAAACGTAGAAAAGACCACGGTGGGGACATCCTGCACACAAGACGGGAGGACGGGAGGGAAGACTTTCATCAAGTTCCACCGATGCAGGGGTGTTATACAGAATTTTTTCGGCAATAATGCTTTGAGAAAGTTCACCCAAAGGAGAGAATAAATCCTTACCGATAATCTTGGTGTCACCCTTGTAGTTTGCACGGCAAAAACTTTCAATAATACCGTCTAATTCTTCAATAACGTAAACGCGGTCAAAACGGTCAATAAAATCACAAATAAGTTTGGTGGGCAGGGGATTAACCATACCGAGTTTAAGGAAGGATGCCTTATCACCCAATGCCTCACGGGCATATTGATAGGAGATACCCGATGTAATTACACCAAATTCTGCTTTTTTACTGTTTTTTATAAAGTTGATTTCGGCGGTTTCGCCCCATTCGGCGGCACGAGCCATTCTTTCCTCAACAAAAATGTGACGTTTAATGGCCATAGCAGGCATCATAACGAACTTTGCGGGATTTTTTTCATAAGAATTAAGTTCCTTTTCTTCTCTTTCGGAAAGTTCACAAAGACTTCTTGAATGAGCAACACGGGTGGTAAGACGGAGCATAACGGGGGTGTCGAATTTTTCTGAAAGTTCAAAAGCAAGTTTTGTAAATTCAAGACACTCTGCACTGTCGGAGGGTTCAAGCATAGGAATTTTAGATGCAATAGCGTGATGACGGGAATCCTGCTCATTTTGAGATGAGTGCATACCTGGGTCATCGGCAACGGCAATAACCACACCGCCGTTAACACCGGTATAGGATGCAGTATATACAGGGTCGGCAGCAACGTTTAATCCAACGTGTTTCATAGCACAAAGGGAACGGGCACCCTGAATACCGGCACCAATAGCCACCTCGGCAGCAACCTTTTCGTTAGGAGCCCATTCGGCGTAAACTTCATCATACTGAGCGGCAAATTCGGTGATTTCGGTGGAGGGAGTACCGGGATAACTTGAAACCACTTTACAACCTGCCTCATAAATACCACGGGCAACCGCCTGATTGCCCAGCATAAGTTCTTTCATTATATTCATTCCTCTTTCGATTATTTATTTCTTAAATCCAAGATTCTCTTGGCTTTGCCTTGAAAACGCTCCAAAGATTTAGGTTCTGCAAGGGTAACCTTTGCCTTAATACCGAGAACGGTCTGAAGTTTAGATTCTACCCTCTTTTGTATTCTTTCCAAGGCACTGAAACTTTCAAGGGGAACGTTTTCGAGAAGTTCCACCTTAACCTCTAACGTATCCTGGAATCCCTCTCTGCGAACGATAAGTTGATAGTGAGGAGCAATATCCTCAAGACCAATGAGAACACTCTCAACCTGAGAGGGGAATACGTTAACACCGCGGATTTTAAGCATATCATCGGAACGACCCTTGATTTTATCCATACGGGCGGTGGTACGACCGCAACGGCAGGGTTCATATGTAATGCGGGAAATATCCTTCGTGCGATAACGGAGAAGGGGCATACCCTCTTTTGTAAGGGTGGTGACCACCATTTCGCCGGTTTCACCCTCACCTAAAACTTCATGAGTTTGGGAATTAATAATTTCACAAAGGAAGTGGTCTTCGTTGATGTGAAGTCCGTCACGTTCCATACATTCACCCGACATACCGGGGCCACCGATTTCGGATAAACCATAGTTGTCGGTAACAAACATACCCCAGGCGGCTTCGATTTGGTCTCTCATTTCGGGGGTGGTACCCTCGGAACCTAAAAGTCCCAGACGGATTTTATACTCATCTAATGAAAAACCAAGTTCTTTAGATTTTTCTGCCAAATATAAAGCGTAAGATGGGGTAGAAACAAGGGTGTTAGTACCAAAATCACGCATAAGTTTAAGTTGTTTTTCGGTGTTGCCTGAGGATGCGGGAATAACCGAAGCCCCAACCTTTTCAAGACCGTAGTGAAGTCCTAAAGCACCGGTGAAAAGTCCGTAACCAAAGCATATCTGAACAATGGAATCGGAGTTGGCACCAACCGCATATACAAGACGGGCCACATCCTCTGACCATACGTCAAGGTCGTTTTTTGTGTATCCAACAACGGTGGGATTACCCGTAGTACCGCTGGATGCGTGAATTCTTACGATTTTATTCTGAGGCACCGCAAACATACCGAAGGGATAGTTATCTCTCAAATCTTCCTTGGTGGTGAAGGGGATAAGGTTAATATCCTTAAGAGTTTTAATCATTTCGGGCTTAACCCCTGCCTCATCCATCTTTTTGGTATAAAAGGGGACGTTTTCGTAGCAATACTTAACGATATGTTTAAGTCGTTCAAGTTGCAATTTTTCAATATCTGCACGTTTCATTGTTTCGGCAGATTTATTTAAGATAAAATCCATTTATACATTATCCTTTCGGTGGTATTTATAATCCAAAACGCCAACGCGAAAACGTTGGCGTATAAATTGATGATATCGTGAAATACACCGCATATCATTTTACTACAAAATACGTGGTTAGTCAATAATTAAGTAATGGTAATAAATATAATTATACCATTTGTTCGGCGGAGGATGTTACGGTGCCATTGTAGAAGAAATCCACAACCTTTTGTTCCTTTTCATCCTTGATTTTGCAAAGCATACCAAACGCAACGCAAACCAGGAGAGAAAGCACCATAGCGATAACGGCAAACACCGCACCGTATCCCGAAAGCACCTTGAAAAAGCCGTCAAAGAGATTTTGACCACCGCAGATGCAAACGATTTTTGCCACGGCGGGGATAATAGCGGTAACAAATCCTGTCATCATACCTGCCCAAGCACCTGTTTTGTTAAGTTTTTTCCAGTAAAGGGAAAGAACGTAAGGAGCAAGGAAGGCACCCGACAGAATACCCCAGGAATAAGACATCATATCGTAGATGGGGGTGTCGGTAACCGAGATGACAAAGGAAAGAATAACAAATACAGCACAAAATGCTCTTATAACCCAGGCATCTGCAGATTTTGAAAGAGATTTTTTAAGTCGTACCTTAACAATATCCATAGACATTGTGGTACAGGCGGTAAGTGTAATGGCCGATAGGGTAGATACCGATGCAGATATAAGAAGCATTAGTATTACACCCAAAAGTATATCGGGAAGATTGCTTTGTAAAAGCATGTGAGGGATAACGTAATCCACACCGCCTTTAGGAAGTTCGGTAAAGAAGGAGTGAGAAAGAGAACCGATGAAATAACCGCCACCTGCAACGAGAAGTGAGAAAATAGTAGAGATAACGGTACCTCTTTTAACCTCGTGATCATCCTTAATGGTGTAGTATTTGTGTATCATTTGAGGGAGTCCCCAAGTGCCGAAACTTGTCATAATAATGGTAGCAACCAGAGAAATCAAGTTCTTTGAACTGATGGGGCGAAGACCGGATGCTTCGGTTTTCATATTGTTCCAAAGGTTAGATATACCTTCAAAACCGCCCACTTTATCAGAACGGAAAACAAAGAATATAAGTAGGGCTACACCCACCATAAGTATAATACCTTGAATGAAGTCTGCTTTAAGGGTGGCAACGTAACCGCCAAGCACCAGAAGAATAATGGATGTAAGGGCAATAATTACTCTGCAAATAATCTCATCAATACCCAAAACTACCGAGCATACACTGGAAAGACCGTTATAAACAGATGCGGAGTAGGGGGTAAGGAAGATAAATATTACAATGGCAGCGAAGGTCTTCATACCCTTGCTGTTATATCGGTTAGATAAAAACTGAGGCATCGATTTAAGATGGAGTCGGCAGGAAATATCTCTTGTGCGACGGGCGAGAAGTTTCCAGGCAAGCCAGGTACCGAAAACCGCGTTACCAATACCAACCAGGGTAGCATAGAGCCAAAAATCCCAACCTGATCTACCCGAATAACCGATAAACATAACGGCGGAAAAATAGGCAGTACCGTAACTCATAGCCGAAAGCCAGGCACCCGCATTACGTTTACCAACGGTAATTTCACTACCGATTTTGGCGTTTTTACGATTGAGCAGACCTATAACCAGCATAAATACGATGTAAACGCCGATGGTCAACCAGATAATAAGTTTTTGACTCATACAACTCAGTTCTTTCTATAAATGATTTGCAAAAAACTATAAAACGCTTTAGCGATTTTATGTTTTTATGCTTTTAATCGCTAAAGCGACAGTGATATTATGCATCATTAGTAACCATTTGTCAAGCACTTTTTCTAAAATAAAACAAAAAAGAGTATTACAAAAAAGTAATACTCTTAAAAACTTAACTATTTTATCTTTTTTATTCCCTCTTTTGAAAAGGAGGAGGTGATTTTTATAAATTCATCATATCTTTCACCCTCATAAATATCCATTAAAGGCACCATAACGAAGGCACGTTCAAACATTCGAGGGTGGGGGAGAATGAGTTCCGCTGTATCTGTTTTTTCATCCTCATAAAGAAGTAAATCGGCATCTAAAATACGGGGGCCGTTCTTAATTTCTCTGACCCTGCCGAGCCCCGCCTCAATACCCAAACAGGCACCAAGCAGAGCGTTGGGAGAAAGGGTGGTTTCTCCTTTAATAACGCAGTTAAGAAAATTTTCCTGATGTTCATATCCCCATGGTTCAGTTTCGTAAATACCCGATACCGCCAAAACTTTGGTGTTTGGAATAAGATTAAAACTATCAATTCCGTTCTTCAAATTCACAAGAGGATTACCTATATTACTACCGAGAGCAACGTAAAAAATCATAAATTATCCTCTACCTCTCACAATGTTCACCGCCATATAATCGAAGTCGGCACTAACGGGAGCATGGGGCTTCTTAAGGATGACTTCCACCTTTTCAACCTTCTCAAATTGAGAAAGAATGCGGTGTGCAATTTCCTCTGCAGCATGTTCGATTAAATCGTAGGTTTCATCGGTCATAGCATTACGGATTACCTTTACCACCTTAGCATAGTTAATGGTATCGTTAAGGTCATCACTCTTGCAAGGTGCGGAAAGGTCAGCATATAAAACCGCATCAATAATAAACTCCTGACCGTTAATCTTCTCTTCGGGATTAACCCCGTGATATGCATATATTTTAAGTCCTTTTACAATGATTTTATCCATTAATTTTCTCCAAATTGAATAATCTATTGAAACACGTTGCCGTAATATCCACGTTGTGAACGCGGATAATATCCGCACCTTTTTGAACGCAAGATATGTTTGCCAAAAGGGTGGGGATATCCCTCATCTTTGCATCCTCAATACCCGATAATTCTCCAATAATACGCTTTCGTGATAATCCTATAAGCAGGGGATACGGAAGTGCGGATAGTGTATCGGTACATTTAATCAGTTGACCGCTTATAAAGTTTTCTTTGTTAAATCCAATACCGGGATCAATGCAGATATTGGCTTGTGGAACGCCCAATTTTACAGCATCCTTCACCATATTTTCGAGATCGTTTTTAACCTGCGATACCGAATCATCACAGGTGATATCGGCAGTGTGGGTTACTACCCATCCACAGTTAAATTCCTTAACCACACTTGCCATTTCGGGATTTATAACACCGCTTACGTCGTTAATGATATCCGCACCAAGTTCCGCCACCGCTTTTGCAACCTTGGGACGGAAGGTGTCTACCGAAATGGGTACCGATATGCTGTTTTTAAGTGCCTTCACAATGGGAATAACACGTTCAAGTTCTTCCTCTTCAGAAACGAGTTCCTTGTGATGGGGTGCGGTGGAGCATCCTCCCACATCGATAATATCAGCACCCTGCTCAACGAGGGTCATAGCACGGGATATAGCGTCTCCGTTACCATCCCCCGAAAAGGATTCGGGCGATAGGTTGAGTATTCCCATTATAAGTGGATGGTCAAGGGTAATAACTTTACCGCGAAAGTTCCAATTTTTCATTTTATTTATTCTTTTCTTTAAGACGGTTAAATACCATTTCATATCCGTCAGAACCGTACATAAGGGAACGGTTTACACGGCTGATGGTGGCGGTAGATGCACCTGTTTCGGATACAATTTCACTATAAACCTTTTTATTGCGGAGCATATCGGCAACCACGTATCTTTGGGACATTGCCTTAAGTTCGGGGATGGTGCAAAGGTCCTCAAAGAAGGCATAACATTCCTCCACGGTTTCGAGGGTGAGAATAGCACTGAAAAGTTCATCTGCACCGAATGCTTTAAGTTTAGAATTCATAAAAAACATCCTTTCATAAAAGAAAAGTATCACAATGTAAAATCTTAACACTTTACAGTACGAAAATTTTAACATATAAAAGCGTGAAAGTAAAGAGTTTTTTCAAAAAAGTATGGAATAAATTATTGCGATAGGGTATAATGAAAAAAGTACTAAGTCTAAGGAGGGGTATTTATGGAAAGAAACATACAGGATATAATTATTATCGGAGGAGGTCCCGCAGGATATACCGCCGCCCTTTACGGCGTGAGAGCGGGACTCAGTGTGCTTTTGCTTGAAAAATTTTCGGCAGGAGGACAAATGACCCAGACCGAAAAGATAGATAACTATCCCGGATTTAACGAGGGTATAGATGGCTTTACCTTGGGATATAAAATGCAACAGGGTGCGGAGCATTTCGGAGCAAAAACTATACAGACCGAAGTGCTGTCGGTGGACTTATTGAGCAATCCTAAAAAGATAACAACAGGAGTAGGGGAGTTTTACTCCAAAACCGTTATAATAGCCACCGGTGCCGACCATAAACATTTAGGAATTGAAAATGAAGAAAAACTTATTGGCCGAGGTGTTGGATATTGTGCCGCCTGTGACGGAATGTTTTATCGTGGCAAAACTGTTGCCGTGGTAGGTGGAGGTAACTCCGCAGCGGCAGATGCTTTGCTTCTCTCCAAAATTTGCGAAAAGGTATATCTTATCCATAGAAGAGATACCCTGAAAGCAGAAAAGGTTTACCGTGAACCTCTTATGAATGCTGAAAATGTTGAGTTTAAGTGGAATTCTCAGGTGGAAAAACTGCTTTTTGATAAAACAATAGAGGGTGTTATCATTAAGAATAACGACGGCACCACCGAAGAGATATCCCTTGGAGGACTTTTCATCAGCGTTGGTAGAAACCCCGAAACAAAACTGTTTGTAAACCAAATTGAACTTGACAATTTAGGATATATAGTAGCCGACGAGACCACCAGAACCAGCATCCCCGGTGTTTTTGCGGTGGGGGATGTGCGAACAAAGGTAGTGCGACAAATCGTTACCGCAGTTGGTGACGGTGCGGTGGCTGCCCATTTTGCCGAGGAATATATTTCGAATTATCAATGATAAATATTGAAAGGTAATAAAATGTGGATAATAAAATATATTAAAAAATTCCTGTGGATGTTAGCAATAGTGTTTTTGGTATCATTTTTATTTAATATTTTTGTGAATGTAACCGGATTGATTCGGAATACATACTATTTTCGTTACTTTTTCGGGTTAGCTGTGTGTATCGCAATTGTACTTCCGTTTATAAAGAAAATAAAACATTCAGATTACGATAAACGTGAGATTTTTATAAAAGCCAAAGAAAATACAAAATCAAAAGCAATTATAGCACTTAAAAGTGCCGATTTCCGTCAAGAGGTTATTGTGTTTTTAGTATTTATATCGCCGTTTATATTGCGTGAATTAATATCTGATTTTTCATCGATATATGAGTTTATATTTGTATTTTTCTTTACTATTATTTTGTTAGCATTGTGTTACGGACTTCTATCCTTTTTACTACTTATCTGGGTGTATCACTCCTGGGAAAAGGAAGGACTTTAACCAACGAAAAAACAAAAACCCTGCGAATATTCATTCGCAGGGTTTTACTATTTATAATCAGTCAGATTATTTGGGCACTTTTTCCCAGTCTTTAAGGAATCCGTCAACTGCACGAGCGGTGTTGGGGTTGGTAGCCATTTGCATAATTACCTTGAAGGGCATGGTAGCAATGTCAACACCCATTTTTGCGAGTTCAGCAACGTGAACAGGATGACGAACAGAAGCAGCGATGATTTGGGTTTCGATACCTTGAGCGTCAAAGATTTCGCGGATTTCAGCAGCGAGGTTAAGACCGTTTTCGCCGATATCATCCATACGGCCTACGAAGGGAGCAACGTACATTGCACCTGCGTTGGCAGCGAGAAGAGCTTGAACAGCAGAGTAAACAACGGTAACGCAAACGCGAACGCCGTTAGCAGAAAGAGCTTTAACTGCTTTAAGACCTTCGGGGATAGCAGGGATTTTGATAACGATATTCTTATCTTTGTATTTGTTCCAAAGATCCATACCTTCAGCGATCATACCCTCGGATTCGATAGCAAGAACTTCAGCAAATACGGGACCATCGGTCATGATCTCGGTAATTTGATTAAGAAGGTCTTCAAATTTTTCTCCCTCACGGGAAATGATGGTGGGGTTGGTGGTAACACCGGAAATGGCACCCATATCATATGCTTTTTTTACATCTTCGATATGAGCAGAATCCAAAAAGATTTTCATTTGTTATTCCTCCATATTTTTACCTCTGTAAGAGGTTGTTTAATAAGATAATATACTCTCTCTGTTAAGATTAAAGAGCTTTTGCATTAGCAAGGAGATAATTCTCTGCTTCTAAGCACCAGAGACCGTTGTTCTTTGCAACGATATCGGCAAGATCCTTGAAGAAGGGATCGGTTTCGCCCAACTTTGCAAAATCATCAATAGCGGTAAGGGGCATAGAAACGTGGGTGTAGATAAGTTTCTTACCACCGGGGATTTTGGGAAGGTTAAGGGTGGTATCAACAACACAGTCAAGACCGCCAACGTGGGTAATCATAGAAGAGGGGTCAATTTTGCCGCTGCTCATCATAGAGATTGCCTCAAAGAGGTCATCAAGGTTACTACCCGAATCACCTGCAAGGTGAGTAGTGTTGTAGTGAACGTTGTAGAAGTTGAATTCTGCAGAGAAAGCGGTGTTGGTAGGACCTGCAAAGAAGTTAAGACAACCGTCAAAACCAAGGATAGCTCCACCTTGTTCAACAACGGGTTTAACGGGAGCAAATACGAATACGTCGTCGTAACCTTCGCCATCGGTAAGGTCGCGAAGAGCTGCAACGGGATCTTCACATTTAGCGGTATTTACATAGTGGAGTTCAACACCGAATTTCTTTGCTTCTTCGGGGGGATAGATAGATGCAGCACGTTCAAGACGGGCGTCGTCAATATCGGTAACAACGAGCAAAGAGGGATGAACGTCACGATGGATAGCATAGTCGATAGCACCGAGACCCATAGGACCTGCACCGGCGAGGATAGCACATTTACCACCGGGAACGATGTCCATAATGTGCATATACTTACCTTTAACGTTGTGGTAGTTGGTGTGGAAACCGGAGATTACACAAGCAACGGGTTCAGAAAGAGAACCGTAATAGAAAGCATCTCCGTAATATTTAAGAAGGCAACCGAGTTCAATGATGCGTTTGGGAACGATAACGTAGGTAGCGTCACCGCCTATGTATTGGAAGGAGTAACCGGGAGCGGCATAAACGTCGGAGGGGTCGTTAAGAGCGGGTTGAATTGTTACACGCTCGCCTGCCGAATATTTATTTTGCCATTTGTTACCTACTTCAACGATTTCACCGCAAAATTCGTGACCTAAGATGGTGGGATTTTCGGCAACGTCGTTGGGGATACGTTTGTGAGCGGCACCTTGGATGGCTGCTTTGTAAGAGGACATACAAATACTGTCGGAAACAACCTTAACAAGAATTTCATCATCCTTAAGAGCGGGAAGTTCAAATTCGTCAAGTCTTAAGTCGTTTTCGCCGTGGATTCTGACTGCTTTTGTTTTCATAACTAAAACACATTCCTTTCATATTGGTTAAAGGGCATATCTTTCACCTTAACCACATTATTATACAACACTTTTTTCCAAATGTCTATGGGTAAATTAAACTATTTTGAGAAAACCTTTGCACCTTTGCAGATTAAATCAAATTTTTTATAGTCTGGGTCGCAACAAGAGGTGTTTGAAAGCTTTACTTCGCTTCCTTTTTTACACTCTTTTAGTATTTTGAAACTAACCGAGAAAAGGTCTCCTCCGTCAAGAGGTGGATCAAGAGTAACGACTGCTGCCTTAACAGAACCGGGAGCAACGGAATTACCCATTACATATCCACCATCGAGTTTATATATCTGCTTGGTTTCAACATACTCAAGAACAGAAGCGTCATACTCAACAAGGAAATCAGCGGCGGCAACAGGGGTATTTTTGCCGATTTCAAATACAACTTCTACAGTATCACCCACAGCACCGCTTACATCTTTACCCCTGATTTCATTTTGAGCAATAGGGGTCGGTTCGGAAACGTCGTTTTTACTTTCTCCTTTATCACCGCAACCAAAAAGGCAGAGTGAAAGGGAAAGACACATCAAAATACAAATAATTCGTTTCATAAATATACACCTCATCTAAAATCAACCGGGAGGCCAGGCGAGGGAACGACCCGCCAACATATGAAAATGCAAATGGGATACGGTTTGTCCGCCCTCTTCACCGCAGTTGGTTACAATTCTGAATCCTTTTTCAAGATTTTCATCCTTTGCAATTTTTGCGGCAATTTCAAAAATGTGGGCAATAATTCCGCTGTTTTCACCATTGATTTCGGCGGCAGATTTAATGTGTGTTTTTGGAATGATCAAGATATGAAAGGGTGCTTTAGGGTCAATATCCTTAAAGGCAAGAACCTTGTCATCCTCATAAACCTTGCTGGAGGGAATATCTCCTTTAGCGATTTTGCAAAACAAGCAATCCATAAATTCAACACCTTTCAAAATAATATACTTAATTTTACCATATCGTTTTGAACTTTTCAACCAAATATTTGAATAATATTGCAAAAACAAGGTATCCGAATTTTTCGAATACCTTGTTAAAAGTTTAATCTAAACGGGTAGAGAATCAATTTTGTCAACCGAGTAATGAAGCACTGCCAAAGCATCGTTGGCAGTGATATTTCCATCAATGGGAATAGTAACATCGGCAACAAGAAGTTGTTGCTCGGTTAATGTGATTTTATCAACCGTATATTGGAGAATCATAAGGGCATCGCTGGTGTCGATTGTACCGGATAAATCCACATCACCGTATGTAGGGATATTGGGAACGGGTACTTCAGTCTCAGATTCATCCTTTTGAGGTTCGGTGTACATACGTACATCAGATACCATAAAATATCCTGAAGTTGCACCACCTTCGTTAAACCAGGTGAAACGCAAACGGTCAATTCTCGACCAATCGGCGGAGGATATCGTATCGGTAGGGGTAGATGCATCCAAAACAATGGTGTTCCAGCCCTGTTTCAAATCGGTTACGGAAATATCAAAGTTGTAACCGTCCCAAACATTGGAACCGCCGGTAACAAAGTTGATTTGGAATCTGCCTTTTTGGGAGATTTCTTCGCTTACGTAAACTTCAAATCTAATCTCTTTGAAACCGTCTAATGCAAGTGGGGTGTCGAAATCGACAAATGCCATAGAAGCAACACTTGCACTGTTTCCGGTGTACTTTTTGGGTTCCATTTTAAGACTTCCTTTGTCCTCGGTTTTGCCTGAGGAATGGGAAACAGTAGTTCCGTAAGAAGATACCGTGCTGACATTGGTAATATTTTCAAAATCGGCTACTTTAATAGAATCTTTAACAAGACGAATATTGTCAAAAACGGTATAACCCGATGTGGCACCGCCATAGTTGAACCAGGTGAATCTGAGTCGGTTGATTTTTGTCCAATCAGCAGTGGAAACCGCCGCTTCAACCGACTTGCGGTCAATTTCAATAGTGTTCCAACCTTGTTTTAGGGAGGTAATATCGTTATCAACGTTATATCCGTCATGGGCGGAGGAGCCGGTGGCAAAGTTTATTTGCAAATTACCTTCCGCGGTTATCTTTTCACTCAAATATATATCGCAATAGATTTTATCATAAGCGGAAAGGTCTTGAACGTTGGTAAAGTCAAGAAAGGCCATAGATGCAACACTGGCATTTTGCCCTGAATATTTATTGGGAACAATTTTAAGAGCACCTTCACCTTGAGTTTTCTCGGTGGTAGAAATGGAGGTAGTGGTATTGTATGCAGAAAGGGTGGACACCTTAATACCCTCATCACAGTCGCTAAGCATATAGCTTGCACCGTCTATTTTGTAGGTGTTGGATTTTACCGATGCGGTGGATTGAAGAACACAATAACCACCTACTGTGAGAGCGGGACGACCCCCGGAAAGCAGGTCTTCGTGTACCCAGGCAACACCGTCGTTTGTACCGGTGGTACCACGGGCTGCGGAGGAAGCCGAGTCAAGAACGAGGAATTTTTTTGTGGCAGGATCATAATCGGCAAGGGTGATAAAATGTCCGGGAACGTGAGCGATAGCCACCGCATCCCCTGCAAGATAATTTTTCAAAGCAGTTTGAGTATTGACGTAAATGTTATTGTATTTGCTGCCATTGTATGTATTGGCGCTGTTCCAATTTTCTTTCCAATAAATGGGCATAGTGAAGTTGTATTTTTCACCGAATTTGGTGAGCATAGGAGGAGTGCTGTAGTTGGAAGTGCCAAACAAAATCAAACGATATGTACCGCCACCACTGGTGGAGGGGTTGAGTGCCTTAATACTAAAAGCATAATCAGCAAACTCTTTAACCGCTGCAGCAACCTTGGTGCTTGTATCAAATACACCGTGCATAAAGTTAATTGAGTTTACGCAGGATAGAATACCACAACCGGTATATCCAATGGTTTTGGTGTTGTATGTATATGCGTTCCATGGGCTGGTACGTTGGCTCCATGCCTTGGCGTTGTTCCCGTTGTAATAGGTGTCAGCATTTATAGAAAATGTCGATGAAAAACTACTTGCTATCAAAATAACGGCAAGCAGGGTAGCAAATATTTTCTTAGAATAAGAACGATACTTCATAAAATCCCTCCGTAAAATAAAATGACACATAAATATTGTAGCATAAACTCAACCTTAAGTCAAACTTAATAGTTGCGTCATATTGTCCAAATCGGCATAGGCGAAACTGTGAATAATGCTGAAAAATAAATTGCAGTTTTATCTTAAAAATTAAACTTTGTCAAGTTATTTGTTGACTTTTACACATAATAATGATAAAATAAATAGGTTAAGATTTTTATATTTTTTAGGAGATGAACTCAAATGTCAAAACCCGTTCTTATTGAAACTTCTGCTCGTCATATCCACGTATCCGAAGCCGACCTTGCCACCCTTTTCGGCGAAGGATATACCCTTACCAAGAAAAAGGATCTTTCTCAACCCGGTCAATTTGCCTGTGAAGAAAGAGTTTGCGTTGTAGGACCCAAAGGCGAATTTAAGGCAGTATCTATCCTTGGACCTACCCGTCCCGCCAGCCAACTCGAAATCTCCCTTACCGATGCCCGTTCCATCGGTGTACAAGCTATGATTCGTGAATCCGGCGATATCGAAGGCACCTTCGGTTGCAAATTAGTAGGTCCCTGTGGTGAAGTTGACCTCGATAAAGGTGTTATCGCCGCAAAACGTCATATCCATATGACCCCAGAAGATGCCGCTGAATACGGTGTTGCTGACAAACAAATCGTATCTGTTAAGGTTGCAGGTACCGGCAGAGAAACCATCTTTGGTGATGTTGTTGTTCGTGTTAGCGACAAATTTGCTCTTGCAATGCACATCGATACCGATGAAAGCAACGCTGCAGGTTGCACCCCCGGTATGACCGGCGAAATCATCCTCTAATCAAAAGCAAAACTAAAAAACAAAGCGGTAGGAAAGACCATTTCCTGCCGCTTTTTCTTACATTATATATAATAGAGATTATTCACCGTATAATTCTTCAAGAAAATCCTCCACAAGTTCAGGGAGAATATCAATAGGAAAATCGTTGTGATTGAGGATGGATATAAACTCCTCAATTTCACTGCGGTTGGATGTAAGTGTGGGAAAGAAATAGGGAAGTCGGAGGCCAAGCGGT
>JAZQJN010000217.1:0-5048 GCA_045541655.1 Acutalibacteraceae bacterium | reverse complement strand
ATAGGCAAGGACTAAAACAGGCCCTCCGGCTTATCCGGCCGTGCCCTTTCCTGTAACTCCCTCATTTCATCTTCAAGCCCTCCATCTTCAAGCAAGTT
Source organism: Acutalibacteraceae bacterium (assembly GCA_045541655.1). Classification (GTDB taxonomy): domain Bacteria; phylum Bacillota; class Clostridia; order Oscillospirales; family Acutalibacteraceae; genus UMGS1484. Next base: position 4,950 of record JAZQJN010000217.1, on the reverse strand, counting down.
GTACAGTAACCGGGCATTGTTTCTTAATCCCCGTGCAACGTATATCTCAATAACCGCCCCGGCCACATCGGCAACACCAAGAATTGAGAAACCCTTGAACACAAATAACAGTGCATCTTGGGTATCTTTGAAATCTCCAAAACCCGTCTTTGGGTCTGGCTCAAAGGTGTAGATACTCGTTATATTCTTGCTCCCAAGAGTAAGGCTTTTATCGGCCTTTCTCTTTGCATCAGCATTGAAATTCTCGTTTCTTTGCACATCGGTACAATAGATAACGAGGTCACCCGGTTTGGTGCTCTTTGTCCCTTTCCGGCAACGCCTTATTTCAAACTCATCGTAACCGCCCGTTGAGGTGGTACAATCAAGGCGGGTTTTTGCAGTCCCGGCAAGGTGTTCAAATCGGTAATAATCGGTAAGGTACATATCAAAGGCCCTCCTTTGCCAGAAATGCCGCCGCCCCGCTTTGGGCCTCTTGCTCTGTATTGGCCCGGTTTTGCCTCAACCAATCTTCAACCTCTTTCCGGTCAAAATAGATATTCTTGCCGCTCGGTTTGTAATAGGGTATTTGGTGGGTGCTTGTCAACTTGTACAAGTGGCTTTTGCTTAACCCGGTAAGCAATGCCACATCATCAAAGGTTAGTACATTCTTTGCCGCTAAAAGGGTGTTTCTTTCAATCCTGTTTAGTTGCTCCGTTAATCGATCCATTGCTAAAACTGTATAACTGTTGAGGTTTCCGGCCCGCCGTGCAAGTGGCGGCCATCTTTGCCCCGGTGGTTTCCATTGGCCGGGCTTGCACCCTCCGGCCTCCGGTGGTTTCCGGTTGCAATTTTGGCAACAAAAAGCAAGTTGAGAAAGCAAAAATAGCGGTCTGTATAGCGGTTTGGTTAGCGGTCTGGGGCAACAAAAAAACACCCCGGTTTGAGGTGTTTTCCGTTGTTAGAAAAGGCTATCAATTTCAGTTACCCATTTAGGCGGGTCAACATAAGGGCTTGTTTTCCATTTGCTCAATTTTATTCTTGTATATGCATCAGAAAGCCCTTTTGTATTGAACAATTTGCAAAGGGCCGTCTCCGGCACTTTCTCCCCCTTTGGGCTATAAATTCTATACAGGAAATATGCAAGCCGGGCTAATCCTCCGTGCTCCCCACCGAAACCCCATTTATACCCGGTTGAGGTCTTTTCCATATATCCCGCTTTAAGGGCCTTTTCAAAGGCCTTTCTTGCCTCCGGCCTGTCAATCTCCGGCGGCAATGAAATCCCGCCGTTATTTTCCTCCGTTTTTCCATTTCCGGCCGTTTCATCGCCCGGTTGAGTGATTATACTATCCGGGTCTAAAAGTGGCTCTACGGCCTTTAAAATGCCCTCCTGTATCAAATCCCGCTCCCTTTTAAATTGCCCTATTGCCTCCGGTGTTAAAGGCTCGTTTAAGTAATCGGTTTCCCCGGCCAAAATCCGGTTAAGTTTAGACCGCCTCAATAACAGTTTGCCCGCTTTCTCTTTCTCCCCAAGTGCTTTCAATCCCGGCACATCATATTTGCCGTTTACCAAGATACCGCCCTCACGAAAACAAAGGGCCTCCCCCTCTGGAACATTGAAAGCATCTTTGTAGTCAAGCGGCCAAAAGGTATCAAGTATTTTGGAAACCTCAACAGGGGTAAGTATCCGGTCTTTATCGGAAACCATCTGAAAGAGTTCCTCTTTTGTGTATTCCCTCTCTCTGGCCTTTAAATACTCTAATTCCGTCTCGGAAATCAGTTTCTTTTGAAAGAGTTCCTCTAATGTAAACTCTCTTTCCCTATCATCAACTAAACTATACTTTCTCATTGCCCCCGCTATTTGAAAAGACCGTCTAACAAGTTAACCGCCTCAACCTTTTTGCTATTGACTATTTTGGCGTATATCTGGGTGGTTGCTACGTTAGTGTGCCCCAAGAGTTTTGAAACGGTGTACAAATCCGCTCCGGCCGTTAATTCAAGGGTTGCAAAGGTATGCCGGGCAACGTGAAAAGTTACTTTCTTGTTGAGGCCCGCCGCCTCTGTCCATTGCTTGATTTTCTTATCCGTAAACCCGTCACTATTGGGCAAGTTGAAAACGGGCGTATCATTCCCGGCCTCTTTCCGCTCCGGCAAGTATTTAAGGGCCTCCCCTCCAAGCGGCAAATACAAGGCCCTCTGGGTCTTTTTTACGATAAGGCCGTCAATTGTCCATTGCCCCCCATCTTCAACAATGTTGCCCCATTTGAGGGCCTTTATATCGGAAAGCCTCAACCCCGTAAAACAGGAAAACAGGAAAGCCGCCTTTATATCCCGGCCGCCGTACATTTTGCCCTTTACGGCCCTAACGATCCCTTGCTCCGGGAAAGGTGTTGCAATGAGGGTTTGCAATTCCCCGGCGGTCAAATACTCCCTCTTGCTTTCCCCGCCCTTGATACGGTCACCGCTCGGTATCTTGTCAAAAGGGTTTTCTTGCATAACTCCGGCCGTGACCGCCGCCTTTAAGACGGTGCTAAACATAGAGCAATAGCCCTGTGCCGTTAACGGGCTTAATCTCTTGCCGTATTGGGTTACATAGGTGTTTGCCATATAGTCAATGAAACCAATACAGAAATGCTTGTCAATGCCCTGTAAGGTCACTTTGTCACCCTTGTAGGCTTTTAGTATCTTTTTGAGGTTTGGTACAATGCCGCCAATCCTCTTGCCCTTTTTGTCCCGGTCGCTTTGGTACACATCAAGCCAATCTGTTAGCAACATCTTTGCTCTTGCCGGGCTTGTCTTAATCCCCGCCCCGCTATTGGCAAGGTCTATTATCATCTGGGATTTGATTGCATTGGCGGCTTGTAGGGTATTGGCGTTTTGTGTCTTTGCCTCATCGGTGTTGCCGGGTACAAGGTACAGTTTGAGAAACTTATACTCTCTCCGGCCCTCACCCTTGTAGATATCCAGATAGATTGATTTGCCGCCGCCCTGTATCTCTTTGAAACGGATTTTAACAGGCTCTTTGGCCTTTACGGTGCTCTTTCTCTTTGCCATTTTGTTACTCTGTTATGTTTGTTACCCGGCACAAAGATAGGTTTTTTGCCGGAAAGTAACAAACGAGTAACAAAAAAGAGTTAAAAATAGGTCAAACAAAGGAAAGCGGCCCGCCCCCACAAAAGGCAAAAAGCCGCTTTTAAACTGTTTATTTTCGGTTTTTCTTTAAGGGATTATTTCAAGGTGTGCAATTATGCAAAAATTCCTTATTGCTCCTTGTAACTTGCTCATATTCAATAAAAAAGCCCGCTCGTTATTGAAAGCGGGTAACAAATCAGTAACAAAACGGACAAAATCAAGCCGTTTGGCGGGCTTTCTAACAACAAAGGTAGCAAATCTTTCCAGATTTTCAACAAACACCCTTTCAAGTTGCCCCGTTGAGGTGGGGACACTTGCCCGGCCGGGCTATCCGATATTGTGCCTTGTCAGTATATCAAGGATTGTTTCTAACTCATCATCTGGAATTGCACTCAAATCCGGTTGCTTGCTCTGGGTGCTTACTTTTACCTCGTTTTGGAAATCCCCGGTAATTGCCTGTTGCTTGGGGATAACATAGGGCAAAAGGCGTTCAACTATCAAAAGCCTATCCCGTGCTGACAGTTGTTTGAAATCCCGTTCAATCTGTTTCCGGTTGCCGTTGATTAGTTTTGTTATCCATTCTTTCAAGGTGCTTGTAACCTTGTTAGGTGTACCTTTTGGCCGCCCTTTGGGGTTTCCGGTCTTACCTTTTGGCTGTCCCATCTTGATTGCAAATTGATTGTTAATGATTGTTGTTTTCAATGCCCTTTATCGGTAATAGGCCGCCGCCTCTGTTACTTTCCGGTCTAACTCTGTTATAACCTCACTTTGGACAAACAGACCAACGCCGGATAAACAGGCCTCTTTAACGGTCTTTCTCATATCAAAGGCCTGTTTCTTGGTGATATCTCCCCTTTGTTGCATTTCCTTTATTGCCTCCATTGTTGCCGCCTCCCCTCCATACTTTTCAACAAGGGCAAGCCGGGCCGCCCGGTCAAAGTCTTTCTTGCTTTTCATAACATCTGGGTTTATCGTTATATCGTTTATCTTGTCAATATCCCTGTATGCCCGTAGCCACATCTTTACAACCTTGATATAAAAGGCCTCATTATACAGGGTTGCCGCCGTTATCTCCGGCTCTTGTAGGTAGTGGGTTAACCGCTTTTCAAATCGCCTTTCATATCTCAAAATGTTGTTACCCGTGCAAATCTCCGGTATTGGGCCGCCGCCCCTCTGGGTTTCCCTTGTCTTATCATAGAAAGCAAGCCGCCCCGCCCCTTGTTTGTAGTAAATCCCCTCCGGCTCTTGTAGCCGGGTTGCATACCTCAACCCGCCCAAGTGGTTGCAATAAACCCCCGGCGGGTATCTCATCAAGAGATTGTGTGCAACATCTATCCGGGTAACCGCCGCCCGCTCCATCGGCAAATGCAAGGTATCGGAAAGTTGCTCTATTGCCCGCCTTGTATCTCCCCGCCCCATTTCTTGCACGTTATCCCCCAAAAACCACTTGCACAAACTCCCCTGTTTCACTCTTACCGCCGCCTCATCTATTGAAACAGTCAAACACCCCAACTTGCCAATAACAACGTGCAACCCGTTCCGGTGCTCAAATTGGCCTGTTATCTCATCAAGATAGAGGGCCGTTTCTTCAAGGAAAGAAACGCCGGGCACATCGTACCCCCTCAACCTCAAATTAACTGTATCATACATACCCGCTCTTGGTTACAGGGTTACAAAAACAGTAACCCGTAGCAACTTAATATAGGCAAGGACTAAAACAGGCCCTCCGGCTTATCCGGCCGTGCCCTTTCCTGTAACTCCCTCATTTCATCTTCAAGCCCTCCATCTTCAAGCAAGTTGTACAGTAACCGGGCATTGTTTCTTAATCCCCGTGCAACGTAT
>JAZQJN010000216.1:0-6033 GCA_045541655.1 Acutalibacteraceae bacterium | reverse complement strand
TCGTGCATACGGGGAGAGCATGAGCAGACAACAATACCGGTAAGTTTATGTTCCTTAACCGCTTCAATGATCTTGGATTGACCTGCTTCGGAACACATATAAGGATAGTCCTCAGAATGAACTACACCGGGTTCCAACTTGGCCATTTCTACTACCTTTTTAACGTCAACGGTAGCCGCGATATTAGAACCGCAATGACATACAAATACACCTATTCTCTGCATCAAACTCACCTCCTGTATCTTCTAAATGCACTAACGAGGAGTTGTTGTGGTAACTCTTCATCTAAAAGTTCGGGTATTTCATTGGGAGAAAGATAGGTTTCGCCTCTTTGACGAACAACCAACTGTCTTGCGGCATCGATTATCTTGCCGGGTTGTACGTCCCTTGGGCAACGTTCGATACAAGCAAAACAAGAAAGACATTTCCACAGTGATTCCGAATTCACCAAGCTTTCAATGTCGTTATTTACAACATAAGAAACAAATTGGTGGGGTTTAATATCCATCTCGTTGTAAGAAGGGCAGGATGCAGAGCATTTACCGCATTTCATACATTTGAGAGGATTACTGCCGCTGATTTCTTTAATTCTTTCGGCTTGTGTTTTTTCAAAACTCACTGCATTTCCACCTCTTTTTCTACGGATTCCTTAACACCTAATGCTTCGGCAAGAAGTTCGGTGAAATATACCACCGGAAGTTTGCCCTCTGCACTCTTGTTAAGGTTGTAAAGACAAAGCGGGCAGGCGGTGATAAGCATTTCGGCATCAAAACCTGCTGCACTGTTCACAATGTTGTTGCACATATTCTTGGACATTTCCTTCTCTTTAAGAGATATGTAACCACCGCAACATTCATTACGGTAGGGATACACAACCGGAGTTGCACCGATTGCACGGATAAAGTCCTCAATAATGGTGGGGTTTTCGGGATTATCAAATGCCATTACCTTGCCGGGGCGAAGTAAAAGACATCCGTAATATGCACCGATTTTTTTGCCGGTAAGGGGATTTGTAACCTTTTTCTTAAGTTCATCAAATCCAACCTTATCTCTAAGCACCTCAAGAAAATGAAGCACGTTGGTTTCGCCTTCATAAGGAGCATCCAGTTTCATATAGTTGTTGGCACGGGTGCGGATATCCTCAACGTTCTTCATATCATCGTTAACGCGTTTGATAACGTGATGACAAGCAGAACAAAGGGTAACCAAATCCTGACCTTGCTCCTTAGCATAATTAAGGGCACGAACCGAAGAAAGTTTGGTAGCAATTTCGTCGGTGCCTAAAGGATAAACACCGCCGCAGCATTGCCAATCGGGAATCTCTTCAAGTTCAAAACCAAGGGCTAAAGCAGATGCTCTTGCATAGGCATCTAAATCTTTGGCTTTGTTTCTGAGAGTGCAGCCGGGAAAATAACTGTATTTCATAAATCTAAACACCTGTTTCTGATTGATTTAGTAAAATGATTTTTAGAAAAATTAGAATTTAAGTTGTGCAATAACTGCTTTAAGTGCATCTGCACTGGCACGGAGTTTTGCAACTTCTTCTTCGGTAAGGTCAACGGGAACTTTACCCTTGATACCTTCGGTACCGAGAAGGGTGAGGGTGGAAAGACAAACGTCATCCACACCGTATTCACCGTGCATCATACTGGAAACAGTGATAATGGAATCGTATTCGGAACGGAGAACAGAGCAAAGGTTGCAAACGGAGGTGGCAACTGCATAGAAGGTTGCACCCTTACGGCTGATAACCTCAGCACCTGCTTTACGAACGTATTCGAACATTTCGTCCTTGTCGATTTCGGGGAAATCGTATCCCATTTTTCTCATGGATTCGGCATAGTCATTTACTTTAATACCGGAGATAGATGCACAAGACCAGGGAATGAATGCGGTATCGCCGTGTTCACCAAAAACATAGGCGTGAACGTTTTTAAGAGCAATATCGAAATGGTTACCGATTCCGCAACGAAGACGGGAGGTATCAAGAATGGTACCGGAACCGATAATTTGACTTTCGGGAAGTCCGGAAATCTTGGTGAATACGTAGGTGATGATATCTACGGGGTTAGAAACGATGATGTAGAGAGCATCGGGACAAACCTTTACAATATTGGGGGCGATTGCTTTGATGATATCAACGTTGGTTTGTGCCAATTCGATACGGCTTTGACCGGGTTTACGGGCAACGCCGGAGGTGATGATAACGATATCGGAACCTTTTGCATCTTCGTAATCACCTGCGATAAAGGAAATGGGATTTCTGAAGGAAGCACCTTGGGCGATGTCCATTACTTCGCCTTCTACCTTTTCCTTTTTGATGTCGATAAGAACGATTTCAGAGGAAATGTCAGTGAGTGACATGTTGTAGGCGATGGTTGCACCAACGCTACCTGCACCAATAATTGTAACTTTGTTATTCATTTCATATCTCCTTTTACATTATAATTTTCCTTTTCAGACAAGGTCATAAACGCAAAAATGCATTCTACCTCATCTTCCTTATCAAATAGGTATTATATCACATTGTGAAACATTTAACAAGTGCAAATATACTATTTATTACACTTTTTTTCACTTTTCGTGAATATTTTCAATTTAATAAATTAAAAGTCGAACAAGATTGTTAAAAACATAAATAACATATAAAAAATTCATACTGATAAGGTCCTGTTTCGGCACGGATTTTACCAACCTAAAAGGCGATACTCCCCCACCATCTCACCCTGATTTAATTTTATCATATAGGACTAAAAAAACAAGCAGTAAATATATCCTGTTTTTATAAATTTTTCTTTTATTGAATTTTTATAATAGACATTTGTCAAAATGTATGATATACTCTTTTCTGCTTACAGAATGAAGGAGATATTATTGTGAAAATTAAACTTATTTCGATTATAATTTCCCTGTGTTTACTAACTTCTATTTTCACCGTAAACGGTTTTGCCGATACCAATTTTCGTCTTCTTACGTTTCGTGATGTCCCCGTAATGTTCGCATCGGGAATGGATATTTCCTATTTTGCCCCCGCAACAATAGATGCAAATCATGGTTACGAATATCTTTGGATGGTAGAAAAGTACTATACAAACGGAACACTTGCAGGCACCTATTGGCCTGATTCTATGAACGACCTTGCTCTTCGTTTTTACCGAATGGTTGACAATAGCGTTACCGCCGATGATATCGCCCCTTTAAAAACCGCTTTCGGCACCACCTTTGACGGAGATTATATGTATATATTTATAGGTATCGTTATGCTAAACAACGGTTACGCCTTTACCGACAATTTGGGAATTCGATATTTCTTGACCGATGGCACATCTCAAATCTTTGTCCAAGAAGATAGTGCCAACACCAACTACGCCTATATAGCGTATAATATGCCTGAGCTGGGTGATGTAAATTGCGATGGCTCCACTAATGCATCCGATGCACTTTTGGTTCTTCATTATATTGTGGGGAAGGCAGAATACACCAATTCTCAGCGTCAAATTGCCGATGTCGATGGCAATAATGAAGTAAACGCTTCCGATGCGTTATTAATTCTTCATATGACGGTTGATAAAATATCCGTATTTCCTGCCGTTCAACAATTCGTATCATAAAACATATTTCTATTATAGTAAAAAGGAATGATTAGATTATGGCTCAAAAAAGAAGTAGTTTTTCCGGTAAGGTCGGTTTTATCTTGGCGGCTGCCGGTTCAGCAGTAGGTCTTGGTAACATCTGGCGTTTCCCCTATCTTGCAGCCGAATACGGCGGAGGTATTTTCCTTCTCACCTACATTGTGTTGGCATTCACTTTAGGATTTGCCCTCCTTTGTACCGAAATTGCCATTGGCAGAAAAACGGGCAAAAGTGTTATTGATGCCTACAAAACCCTCGATAAGCGTTTTTCATTCTTGGGTTGGCTCGGTGCTATTGTTCCCATCATCATTCTCCCCTACTATTCGGTTATAGGCGGTTGGGTAATCAAATATTTCACCCACTACATAACCGGTAACGGTTCAGATACCGCAAAAATAATCGAGATTGACGGTGCAAAGAATTCATTCTTCGACCTGTTTATCACAGATGCCTACGAACCACTTCTCTGGTTTGCCGTATTCCTTGGACTTACCGCTATCATCGTACTTTTCGGTGTTGAAAAGGGCATTGAAAAGGTTAGTAAGGTTATGATGCCTTTACTCGTTTTACTCACAATGGGAATTGCTACCTATGTTCTCTTTATGGATGGTGCAATTGAAGGTCTTGTTTACTACGTAAAACCCGACTTTGCTAAATTCTCCTTCACCACCGTTCTTGCCGCTATGGGTCAACTATTCTATTCAATGTCGATTGCTATGGGTATTATGGTTACCTACGGTTCTTATATGAAGAAGGATATTAACCTTGCATCCTCCGCAAGATCTATTGCAGTTTTCGACTTTGGTATTGCATTCCTTGCGGGTCTTATGGTTATCCCCGCAGTATTTGCAGGCGGAGACAGCACCCAACTTGGCAAAGGCGCAGGACTTATGTTCGCCACCCTTCCTAAGGTGTTTGAAAAAATGCCCGGTGGACACATTATTGGCGCACTCTTCTTCCTTCTCGTATTCTTTGCCGCTATTACCTCTTCTATCTCCCTTATGGAAACCATCGTTTCAATATTCATCGATAAAAAAGGATGGTCTCGCAAAACTTCTTGTTTTGTTGTTCTTGCAATTTCCTTGGTACTTGGTGCCCTCTCTGCTTTGGGATACGGAACCCTCTCCTTCATCTCTATTAAATCCATTGGATTCTACTTCCTCGAAATGTTCGACTTTATCACCAACAGCGTAATGATGCCCATCATCGCATTCATCACCTGCCTGTTTGTAGGATATATTCTCAAACCTAAATTCATCATTAAGGAAATGAATATCGGTGGGAAATTCACCGGCGAAAAATTCTACGTTGTTATGATTAAATACATCGCCCCTGTTTGTATCCTTGCAATTCTTGTTTTCTCGGTATTGGAAGGCATTGGCATTATGAAGGTTTAATAAAAAAATATACACAAAAGGATGGGTGACTTTTCACCCATCCTTTTTCTTTTGCAAATTAAACTTTATAAAGATATTAACACTGCTCTGCAGGGAGAACCATCCACACCTGATAAATTAAGGGGTGCGGCATTCAAAAAATAAACTCCTTCTTGAACACTGTCTAAACGGATACCTTCAAGTAAGACAACCTCGGCACTTAGCAACTCAAGATGCACATCCATTGGAGCATCTTGCGGTCCCACCGTTTGGGATTCATTCCCCAAAAGCAAAATATTTGAAGATGCAAACACCTTTGCCGCATCTAAAGATACTTCCACGTCGCCCTTTATCAATATCCTTTTTGCCGAATCCTCGTTTTGACTCTTTGCTTTTTCAATTATTTTCACAGCATCTTCAGCGGAAACAATTCCACTATGTTCCGCCACATAAGCCATTCCCACAAAGGATTCTAAAGGCATTTCATCCACGGTTTTTCCGTCTTTAATGAAATGAAAGGGTGCATCTATATGGGTACCGTTGTGGGCACACATATCGAAAGCCGTTAAATTATAGACCTCTCCATCCTCCATAGATTTAAGCACAGTTTTCTTAGGGATAGGATCATCGGGATATACTTCACAACTAAAAATTTCTTGAGAAATATCATGAATTTTCATTGTTAAATCTCCTGCACAAGTGGATTTAACTTATTATATCACACTTTAATAAAGGATTAAAGAAAATATTTTATCGAAACAAAAAAACTGCGACAGGAAATCCTATCGCAGTTTTATTATTTAATCTTATTTACCGTAATGAACGTGGAGAAGTTCGTGAGCTTTATCCTTAATAATATCGTTATAGATAGTTTCCATATTGGGGTTATCTTCAGAACGACGAACGGTGGATGCCTTATCGGCTGCATAGATACCCTTTGCACGTTTTGCCTTGGTTGCGTGATCAACGAAGGGTTGACCGCCACCGCAAACACATCCGCCGGGACAAGCCATAACCTCTACAAG
>JAZQJN010000215.1:0-7601 GCA_045541655.1 Acutalibacteraceae bacterium | reverse complement strand
TATACCCGTAAAGAGATTGACCGCTTGACCGAAAAGGCAAAGGGTATTGGTGCTAAAGGTCTTGCCTGGATCAGAATGACCGATGAGGGTGTGGCATCCTCCTTTGGTAAATTCCTTACCGAGGATGAAATGAATACTATCCTCAGCAAGGCAGGAGCTGAAAAGGGTGATGTTGTATTTATCGTTGCCGACAAAACCGCTCTTACCCTTTCGGTACTTGGTTCTCTTCGTTGTCAGGTTGCCGAAAAACTTGATATTATCCCCAAAGATAAGTTTAATCTTCTTTGGATAACCGAATTCCCCTTCTTTGATTGGGATGAGGATGCAGGTCAATTTGTGGCTATGCATCATCCCTTTACCTCTCCTATGGATGAGTGCATTCCCTATCTTGAAACCGACAAGGCAAAGGTTCGTGCCAAGGCATACGACCTGGTTCTTAACGGTATTGAACTTGCCAGTGGCTCCATTCGTATTACCAATCCTGAACTTCAAACCAAGATGTTCTCTCTCCTTGGCCTTTCTGAAGAAGAGGCACACGAGAAGTTCGGCTTCCTTACCGATGCCTTCAAATTTGGTGCTCCTCCCCATGGCGGTATAGGTCTTGGTCTTGACCGTCTGGTTATGCAGATGCTTAAATGCTCCACTCTTCGTGAGGTTGTTGCTTATCCCAAGGTACAAAACGCAAGTGAACTTATGACCGAATGTCCCGCCAAGGTTGACCTTGAACAGTTAGACGTTTTGGGAATTGGTATTACCGCCGATGAAGATGATGAGTAATCTCCCAAAAACAGGTATTTATCGCCATTATAAAGGCAACGAATACGAACTGCTTTACATTGCAAATCATTCTGAAACCTTAGAAAAAATGGTGGTTTACAAGGCCCTTTACGGTGAAGGCGATATCTGGGTACGTCCCCTTTCGATGTGGGATGAAACGGTTATCGTTGACGGTAAAGAAGTAAAACGATTTACTAAAATATAAATTTACACCCTTTGTTATTTTCATTTATAACAAAGGGTGTTTTTAAAAAAAATATAAATAAAAATTTATTTTTTTGAATATTGCAAATATTTTTTGGCAAGAATATTTACAGACACAACAAAAAGGAGATTTTTTATATGATTTTAGACAGAATTGCCCTTATTCTCGCCATTATCGGCGGTCTTAACTGGGGTGGCGTTGGGTTGTTTCAATTCGACCTTGTTGCCTGGCTCTTTGGCGGTCAGGATGCACTTTTAAGTCGTATTGTTTATACCCTTGTAGCTCTTGCTTGTGTCTGGTGTATCTCCCTCCTCTTCCGTCCCCGCGACGAGATGATTGCCGAGGGCTCTCATTAGTAACAAACCACAAGGGCAGGAAATTTTGGACTGTATTTTATCCTAATTGATAAAATACAGTCCTTGCTTTTTTTATAAAATGTGTGGAAAAATGTTTTGTTTTGTGGTATTATCTCTATATGGATAATTTTAATGAAAAAAATGAATATTCCGTAATAGAGGGAACCGTAGAAAACATCACCTATCGCAACGAAGATAACGGATATACCGTTCTCACATTCAATAATGGTGCTTATCTTCAAACAGTGGTGGGTTCTTTTGGTGCGATTTCTACCGGTGAGATGTTAAAACTCAAAGGAAGACCCGAAACCCACAAGGTTTACGGCAGTCAATTTCACGCCTTTGAATACGAATACATCCGCCCTGCCACCGCCGACGCTATTAAAAATTATTTATCAAGTGGCGGAATTAAGGGTATCGGCCCTGCTACTGCAGGAAAGATAATATCCCTTTTTGGTGATAAGGCGTTGGACGTTATTGAAAACGAACCTCACCGGCTATGTCAAATCAGGGGTATCAGTCTTGCCAAAGCCGAAAAAATCAGTAAGGATTTTGTGGCAAACTATGGTATGCAGAGCGTTATGCTTGCCCTTACCGAAATGGGTCTTACAACCGACGAAGGACTTCGTGCCTTTAAGGTATTGGGTGCAAAAGCAGCGGATGTTATAAAAGAAAATCCTTACGTTTTATATAATGAAAATATCCACATAAATTTCCAAAGGGTAGAGATTATTGCAAGGGGAAATAGAATTCCCGAAGATAACCGTTATCGTGTGGAATGCGGTATTATGTATGTTGTAAAACACAATACCCAGAACGGTCACACCTGTCTTCCAAAACATAAGGTTATAGCCGCTGCCTGTAAATTACTCGGTCTTGAACCGCCCAGCGTGGAATCGGCCTGTGAGCGTTTGATTGAAGAAAAAAATCTTGAGACTTTTATTATGGATGAAACCGAATTTGTGGCTCATCCCGATTACTATAAAGCAGAAACCTATTCGGCAGGAAGAATATCCACCTTTCTTAACTTTCCACCACCTCCCCTTTCTGCAGTAGAAAATCGTATTTCTGCAATAGAAACCGCCAACGGAATTAAATATCACGAAAAACAAAAAGAGGCAATTCGCACCTCCCTTGAAAAGGGCACCATGATTATCACCGGTGGTCCGGGTACAGGTAAAACCACCACAATTAAGGCGATTATCACCATAATGCGACAGTTCGATATGGAGATTGTCCTTGCCGCTCCCACAGGTCGTGCCGCAAAAAGGATGTCCGACCTGACAGGTTACGAGGCGAAGACAATACATCGTCTTTTAGAGGCGGAACGGGGAGAAAACAATCGCACCGTATTTGCCCGTAATGACCGAAATCCCATTGACGGGGACGTTATTATTGTAGATGAAATATCTATGCTCGACTCTATTTTATTTGAGGCGTTACTCCGTGCTACCCGTTTGGGATGCCGCCTTATTATGGTAGGTGACAGCGACCAATTACCCGCCGTTGGTGCAGGAAACGTGCTATCAGACCTTATTGCTTCAGAGAGAATTCCCGTAGTGCGACTTGACACCATTTTCCGTCAAGCAATGGAAAGTTTAATCGTTACCAACGCCCACAGAATTGTAAGTGGAGAATATCCTGAAGTGGGCGACAGTAAGGGGGACTTCTTCGTTGTGCATGAATCAAGTCCCAAAAGGGCTGCAAATATCCTTTGTGACCTTCTTACCAAACGGCTCCCCGATGCTTACGGATTTAATCCCCTTGAGGATATTCAACTGCTTTGTCCCTCTAAAAAGGGAGAACTTGGCACATTCAATATGAACATGCTTTTAGCAGATGTTTTTCATCCCCCCGAAGATAGAAAGGTACAGTTTATGGGCGGTGGTAAAACACTGTTTTTAGGTGAAAAGGTTATTCAGACCAAGAATAATTATGATATTCTATGGACAAAATCAGACGGCTCGGTAGGTACCGGAGTATTCAACGGAGATATTGGTATTATTTGTTCCATTGACCGTTCATCGGGCACCTTAACCGTTAGGTACGATGACCGAATGGCGGTTTATACCACCGATGATATTGAACATCTTGAACCTGCTTATGCCATCACCGTACATAAAAGTCAGGGTAGCGAATATGAATGTGTGGTTATTCCCGTTATTGGGAATCCACCACAATTATCCTTCAGGAATCTACTCTACACAGGTGTTACAAGGGCAAAGAAATTGCTTATTCTTGTGGGCACCGATGAAAGCATTAAAAATATGGTGGATAACAACAGAAAGACCCTTCGTTATACCGCCCTTGAAAAGTTTTTAACCGAAAGATAAAGGAGAATTATTTATGAAAAAAATTGTTAAAGTTTTGTGTTTTGCACTTTGCGTTTCGTTTTTATTTGCACTTTGCGGATGCGGTGAATTTAAGGTTAAAGATGTTGATAGCATCACCCTTTCCTGTCCCGACCCCGAAAAAACAGAAGGTAAGTCGGTAATGCTTACTTCCAACATTCATTCCTCCGATTTTTACGAGATAATTGAACTTTGTCAAGGTGAGGAACTGGAAGAAATTGAGAATGGCCACGTTTTTGGTATGGCAAAGATAGTATTCACTAAATTAGATGGAACCACAGTTACCATTTATCCCGCTTGCGATGGTTCACCTTATCTTTGTCTCAACACCCTTAACGAGAGTTTAGCAACCTATATTAAGTTAGAGGATGCCACAATGGCACGACTTACCGCTATTCTCAAAAAGCACGATATTTCCCTTTATTAAGGATAGCAATGTCGAAAACAGTCGTCAATTTGCTCAAAAAAATTAACTATAACTTAAAAAAACTATTGACATACACAACAAAATGAGGTAAAATATGAAAAAAAGAGATGAAAGGACTGATACCAATGGCAACTGAACAGTGTGAAATTTGTATCAATGCAAGTGAATAGTCATCTCTTTCTGTATATGTTATAAAACCGAAGTTTTCCTTTTCATCATATATGAAGGAGAACTTCGGTTTATATTTTTTTGGAGGTGTTTCAGTGAAGATTTTGAAATGGTTTAGGTATGGATTTTTGATTTTAGGGTTTCTGTTTTTATTAGAAACTTTATGCAATATATTTTCGTTTGGCGAGTATGTTTCTGCACAGTTTTTTGTAGCTTCGGCACTTTTTTTTATTATATACGCTATAGTAAGAATTATAGAATTGTGCAAAAGCAAAAACAAATTTGAGCCATTGATTATATATTATAGCGGTTTCATTTTGGCTTGTATAGCATATAGCGATTTTGCAACTCATTCACCAACATATTATTTATTGGAACAACCGCTTTCTGGTAAACTTACACCATTTACCAAAGAAGCGATTACATGGGGATATTTTATATTAACAACACTACTTTTAATAATAGGTGTTACATTAGAACTTATTAAGGTATGTAAGAAGATTAGCAATGATAGCCAAAAAACAAGTTCCTTATCAAATGTAATATGGTCCATTGGTATGTCATTCGTGTGGATTAGAATTATTTGGTTGTTATTTAGCTTTATTGATTATATGAATTATGTGAATAGAGTGAATAGTGGGTTTGGTTTAATTTTCGATGTAACAAAATTATTATTTTATGTATCAATCCCTCTGCTTATAACCGGTTGTGTTTTGAGGGTTATTTATATCATAAAAAATATTAAGAACAGGAGTGTTACAATTGAAAAAAAATAAATTTTTGGGTATAGTATTAGTTTTGTTTATGATTCTATCGATTGGAAAATTCCCGGTTTACGCAACTGATTCAAGTGATGAAATTCAACCATATATGCCTGTTCAAAACTACGATGACGATTTTCTTGAAGCATATCAAGAGACCGTAGAGTTTATGGAAGATAACTCTATGTTTGTTGATGTTTCTTTGGAAACCTTTGAGGAAGAATATAATCAATCATCTTTTAGTAGTATTGACCAATTTAAGGATGCTAAAATTGCGGAATTGGAAGCTAATCCACCTGAAACTCCCACCAACGTTACCATTCAAAATGCTGGTGCAAATTCTCGTGCAAACGGTTCTGGCAGTGATTATTTTTATAACATTGGAACGACCTTGACTTTCCAGCCAAATTATAATGATTATTATATTTTTGAAACCGCTAAAAGAGGAGATATAATATTTGAAGCTAATGCAGCAAGGGGGCATGGGCATACCGCTATAGTGGAAGGCCATTTTTACAGTACCCAATATGGATATTATGTAAGAACAATAGAAGCGGCAAAAGGAGAAAACGTGTGCTATGGATTGTTTGATGCATCACGCGTTGGGCCAAGAATATTAAGTTTGTATCGTGTTAATGATGCCAATGCAACACAAAGAGCTGCTGCTGTTCAATTTTGCAAAAATCAAATTGACGAACCTTATTTTATTGCGGAGGCAATATTATCTAACAATTATAGTGATTTGAATTTTTTTTGGATATGTTCACAACTTGTATGGGCGGGTTATAAAAACCAAGGTATCGATATACATAGTACAACATATTCATACGCTATACCTGGAGTGTATCCAAAAGAGATTACTATTTATAGTGAGTTCGTTTCAGAAGTGAATTTCAAAACCCGTCAAACTGCTGTTTCAGGTAAATTCAAGAACAGTTTAAGTGATACCGCCATATTTGTTGATGAAGGAAATAATACAACTTCACTACAGGTTAGATATGGAAGTAGTTCAAGTCGAACTCAAGCTTGGAAATCTGCAATAGGCAACTTCAAATATTCTCAAATCGTTGACGTTGTTGCCGGTGATTTTAACGGAGATGGTTATGATGACGTTTTAGTTGTTTATGATGGAGGTTCAGGAACAACACGGATGTTTATGTGGAAAGGGTCATCATCAGGATTAAGTTATTACTGTAAATCGTGGGAAAGTGAATCATTTACATCATTATGCATTTTGGATGTAGTTGTAGGCGATTTCTACGGTGATACCAAAGATGACATTGCAATTGTATATCAGTATTCAGACAATAGTACAGCCATTTTCCTTTGGAAAGGGACGAGCACAACCCCTACATTGACAAATGGCGGTTCTATATGGTCATCTTCTTCGTTTTCGGGAAGTAGCATTCGTCAAATAGTATCGGGCAAGTTTAGTTCCACCACTAAAAGCGACTTGGTATTGCTATATGACCACGGTGGTTTAACCACTTCTCTTTACCAATGGAAAGGTGCAACCTCATCATTCACATTGCTCAGCAATAATTCAATCGGATACATTTGGAGAAGTACAAGTTTTAACGCTGATTGTGTGGTTGACTTAGTAGTAGGCGGTTTCACCGGAACAAATTATGATGATTTAGCAATTATATATGATTCAAGAAATAGAAGTTCCTCGATTTTTGAATGGCAAGGAACATCAAGTGGATTATATAAATTGCCGTCAAGTGTTTGGAGTTCTACAGAATTTATTGCTACAAGAATGAGTTTCAAAATTACCTCCGGCGATTACAATGGTGATGGATATTGTGATATTGCGGGATTTTATGACTACGAAAGTAGTACCGGATTATTCTATTGGAAAGGCACATCATCAGGCTTTATCGCACCAAATGGATGCGTTTGGTCAAACACCACTTTTACTGCTTCCTGTATAAACGGAGATGTGGTATCCGGAAATCATAATAACTCCACCTACGATGACATTAATGTTATTTATTCAAGTGATGTTATTAAACTATTCGAATGGAAAGGTTCTTCAACAGGATTAGCATTCAACTCCACAGTAAATAGTGTTATAATGGGATAAACCATAACAAAGATAACCCCCTCATCCGATTGGATGAGGGGACATTTATGTTACACCTATTATCTTGCGTTATCTATAATTTCTTGCAAGGATTTAATGCCGTATTTTTCCATCTCAGCGGGAAGATTTTCGATAATCTCTTTACAGGCGAAGGGATTAACAAGGTTTGCCGCTCCTACCTGAACTGCGGTGGCACCTGCCATCATCATTTCGAGAACGTCGGCGGCTGATGACACACCACCCATACCCATAATGGGAATTTTGACCGCTCTTGCGGTTTGATATACCATCTTTAATGCAACGGGCAATACTGCGGGGCCTGAAAGTCCGCCGCTGATATTTGCAATAAGGGGTTTGCGGGTTTTAAGGTTAAATCTCATAGCAGCAAGGGTATTGATTAGACTTAATCCATCGGCTCCTGCCGCTTCGCAGGCCTTGGCTATTTCGGTAATATCGGTAACGTTGGGGGA
>JAZQJN010000214.1:0-1602 GCA_045541655.1 Acutalibacteraceae bacterium | reverse complement strand
TGGTCTTGACGGATATCTTCCCGTTCTTGCCAGCAGTCCCTTGCACACCGAACTTGTTAACGCAGGTGTTCCCGTAAAACTCAATCTTGTTGGAATGTTCAAAAACGGTCAACAGGGAACCAATATCACCGGAACCTCTGTTGCAAGTACCGGTAGTGCCAAGAATGACGCATATATTTGGGCTGTAAATAAGTATTTTAGTCGTTGTTCCAGCCAATATCTTGGCTACGTTCTTGATGGTGCAGCAACCCTTAGAGGATATTCTGCCTATGCTGACCATATAACCGCAAAACAATGCGGATGGAACGGTGTTATCGGTGTAGTAAAGGGTGCACAGCTTGCAAACCACGACTACTTTATTGCCCGTCGTATGTTCCTCTTTGACCTTCTTCCTTACGGCGGAGAGGCAGCTTCCGATGACCCCGCACAGGTTAACGGGCAAGCATCAATTGGTGCCGATTTAGCAACCCTTAAATTCATACTCCAAAGACGTTATGAACGTGCAAACGGTGCATTTGGTCAGCTTATCGGGTTCCCACCATGGTGGGGTAAATATGCTAAGGAAATTAGTCTTGGTAATCAACCTGCTACCTATCTCGAATGGGTGTTTACCGAACTTATTACCTGCTACAACGTGGCAAAAGAGGCCGACGCCGCTCAACCTTCAGAAATGAGTAATGGTTCGGTTTACTATAAGTGTGTTCCCAAGAAATCCACATACACAAACACTACCACTCCTATGGAAAGCTTTGGTTATGACCAAAATACCTTCTACTATACCATATATGTTGGTGACTATGACTCTTCTGCTTGGCTTAAATACAACGTTCCCACATTCTTCAGTGATTCAAGACGCGGAACATTAGCACTTATGTGGAGTATAAACCCCAACCTTTCATATCGTGTACCTATGGTATTTGACTATATGTACGAAAAGAAGACCGCTAAGGACTACTTTGTAGGTGGCGACGGCGGTGCAGGATACATTATCCCCGAAGCATTGTTCCACGATAGTCCCCTTGCTTATATGGGAGAAAAGAGACCTTCCGGCAATGCTGCTGCAGGTACTATCTTTGCTAATTACAGTAAGCCCTTCTACCATCGTTATGGTATGAATATGACCGGATTTATTATCAACGGTGCACAACACGCTATAACCAGAAACGTAGCATCAAGTATCAGTTCATATTCACCCTTGCTTAACTTTACCAACTGTCACTATACTCCCAATGTAAGATACAACAACACCTACTTCGTACATTGTCAGAACCAGGTATTCCCCGGTCAATATGATGTAATGTATAGTCATGCATCATCATATATGGGTTCAGGTATTAATTTCAGTGCATATCGTACCGTTGGATTAACACCTACCGAGATTAGCGATTTGGTGCTTGGATTCAATTCCTACGCTGCATCTAAAGGTATGAACGTAAGATATCTTGATCCCATTACCTACTATTATGTTCTCCGTGATTCCAATACTTCCACCTATCTTAATGCTACCACAGGAAACATTATCAACTTTGATAGTCTTGACGGATACTATGGAGCATATGGCACTCAGTTGCATCTTGAAACATCAAATAAGATGAACGGATA
>JAZQJN010000213.1:0-20147 GCA_045541655.1 Acutalibacteraceae bacterium | reverse complement strand
AGACCACTCAATAGCCTCTACCTTAAAGTAATCACCGAAGCTGAAGTTACCGAGCATCTCAAAGAAGGTACCGTGACGCGCGGTATGACCTACTCTTTCAAGGTCGGGGGTACGGATACATTTCTGACAGGTGGTAACCCTGTTGCGGGGAGGGGTAACCTCACCTGTGAAAAACTTTTTCATAGGTGCCATACCCGAATTTATAAGAAGGAGAGATTTATCGTTTTGGGGAACAAGGGGGAAACTTCCAAGGCGAAGGTGACCCTTTTCCTCAAAAAAAGCAAGATATTTTTCTCTTAGTTCGTTAAGTCCTGTCCATTCCATAGTTTTGTCATTCCTTTTTATGTAACGATTATATTTTTGTATGATTAAATTTCATCGGGAATACTTTCGGGAGGAAGTTCCAAAAGTTCGGGATGTTTCAAATAATGGGTAAATTTGCGGATAGATGCGGCATAATAATGTCCGTCGGTAATTCTTTCATCAAGAACAAAGCGGAAGTTAATAATCTTCTTTTGACCTAAGGTACCGTCTTCTTTAACGTAAGGAACGTGTTGTTTTTTACCTATTGCCATAAAGCAGGAACAGGTTCCGAATTCATAAAGATGATGATAGATAGAGTCGATTCCCAAAGAGCCAACGTCGGTAACGTAGGCACTGGCGTGGAAGGGACTTGCCTTGGTGATAAATTTGGGCATAAGACCAACCTTATCCATATTACGAAGGGCAAATACGATAAAGGATTTAAGCCAGGTGGGGGTCATACCAACAACACGGTTTAATTTATCGGTGTCACTTTCTTCATCAGAAAACGCCTTTTCCATCTCGGAATTAAACTTTCTCACCACGTCATAGATGGTATCGGTGGGCTCAAATACGGGACAAATTTCGGTTTCTTCGCCGTCATCGGTGAGATTACGTTTAATAGACATTGAAAATGATATATCATTGTGGGCGTATATTTTTTTACCGGCAACAAAGCGGTTGAGTTGAGGACGGAGTGCAAACATACGAAGGGCCGCCGCCATAGCAACGTGAAGAATGCGAAGATCGGGGATATCATCGCGACGTTTTTCACGGACGTATTTTTCAAGGGGGGTTATATCAATGGGAATATTAAAAAATATCTGACTATCCAGTCGGGAACGCATTACAACGGGGATAATATAAAAGGGTAAATCAAGTTTACGGACTTTATATCCATCGTGGCGGTCGCCAAGACGACGTTTACGTTTTTTCACTACGGGTTTTGTATTTTCGCAAGGGGTGGCTTTTTCTTTTTCTAAAACAGTTTCTCTTGACATAGGTCATCCCTCCATTTTTTGCAACATTACCTCAAGATAACATAGTTCATAATATTATACTATATTATAGTATAATTTACAAGAACTTTTTTAATGCAAAAAGGAGGGATGGTAATTTTTATGAAATTTTATTTTTTATCCATTCGTATATCTCCACCGTTTTAAATTTTATTTTATATTTTTCTCCGTTGCAAATGAGATTAAAGCCCTCTTTGTCTAAAGAATCAGAAAGAGCAGAACTGCTTTTTTCCTGTGCTGTGGAAATACACATGGGGGGGAACATCACGCACCACCAATTTTTACCCTCTCCCTTTCCGATAATCACCCGAAGGGCTTTGTATTTTCCGGCAGGAAGGGTGTATTTTTCGTAGGTTCGGGTGTTGAAATTTGCATCTCCCACCGATATTTTTACATCGTAATCGTATCCGCAGGATACAATCTCTTCCTTTGCTATTGATGTGAGATAATCTATATTTTCGATGGATATTTTTATGGCATCCTCTTCAGTTTTTGCACCTTCAAAAAGGGATTCACTTACGCTTATCAATCGGTCGCGAACCTTTAGTTTAAGATTCTGGTCGGCTGTGGAATTTGAGTTTGCCAATATGTGAAGCCGAAAGACATTTTCTCTTATATTTTCGCATTTTTGTCCTAAAACCGTGAACTGAAAAATCAGGGAAAGAATAAGGGCAAAGCACAGAGATTTCAGAAATAAATTTCCCGCGGATACTTTTTCAAAAAAAGATACAAGTTTTGATTTTATGTTTTTCATAAATTACCTCCAAAAAGTTTTCGAGGAAATTATTGCCAAAATTTTAAAGGCCAAACCAAAAGGGTTAAAAAATTGTTACCACATTTTTCAAAAAAAGGTGCTATAATATAGGTTGATAATGGATATTTATCGAATTTTTTCAATATATAAACCAAAAAAGGAGGCGAGAGAAAGTGTCTGAAAAAGATTACGAATTTGACCTTTTTTCTAATGATCCCGATAAACAAAAAACACAACAGAACAGTAACATTGACCCATGGTCTTTGGAGGCACTTAACCTTGGAGAAGAAAATTCCGATACAAGAGATGTTTTTTCTTCCAGCGAAAAATCACAAAACTCCCAAAGAAAACAAAAATCGCAAAAGGATGTTAAATTAACGTCGATTAAGAAAAAGAAAACGAGAAGCAAAGGTCTTCGTTCTTTGGGAAGAGCAGCACTTTCGATTTTTCTTGTATGCGTAATCGCAGGAACGGTTATCGTGGGGGCATTCGGTATATATATCTTTGGATTTATGGACCCAAATATCGATTACAACCTCAACAACCTTAAACTTAAATATACCTCTATTGTGTATGCTCAAAATCAATCCACAGGAGAATATTACGAACTTACCTCCTTCCACGGAGACCAAAACCGTATTTGGGTTGATTATACCGATATGTCGGAATATTTAGCCGATGCCATTGTATCTATCGAGGATAAACGCTTTTGGGACCATGAAGGTGTTGACTGGAAACGTACCATCGGTGCAGTAATTAACGAAGTTACCAACTTCTGGGGTAATACTCAAGGCGGTTCAACCATCACACAGCAACTTGTTAAAAACCTTACCCGTGATGATGATAGAAACTATATGCGTAAGGTCAGAGAGATTGTCCGTGCGTCTCAACTTGAAAAAGAATATCATAAATCGGTTATTCTCGAATGTTATATCAACACCGTTCATTTCGGTAACGGTTGCGACGGAATAGAAACCGCCGCCAAGTTCTATTTTGGTAAAGATGCTAAGAGTTTATCCCTTCTTGAATGTGCATCCCTTGCCGCCACCATCAGAACTCCCGGTGCAGAAAATCCTCTCGATGGCCCTGAGGAAAATAAGGAGCGAAGAGAACTTTGTCTTGCTCTTATGAAAAAGGACGGGGTTATCACTCAGGAACAGTACGATGCCGCTATGGCCGATACAATCACCGTAATCGGTAAGGATTTAGGTGAAGAACCGGTAAAAAATTCTCAAATTTATTCTTGGTTTGAAGAGGTTCTCCTTGACCAGGTTCAAAATGATTTGATTGAACAAAAAGGTTACACCGAAGAAGAAGCAAGCGATGCAATTTTCTCCGGCGGACTTAAAATTTATTCCACCTATAACGACGTTGCACAAAAAGCCGTTGAAGCAACCTATACCGACAACGCCAATTTTGTGAAGGATAGTTCAGGAGAATATCCTCAATCTGCACAGGTTATTATGGACTATCAAGGACACATAGTTGCCGTTGCGGGTGAACGTGGAGAAAAGACCATAAACAGAGGTCTCAATCGTGCTACCGATTCAAAACGTCAGCCCGGTTCAAGTATCAAACCCCTGGCAGCTTACGGCCCCGCAATAGAGTTTAATAAACTGACCTATTCCAGTCATATTCACGACTTCCACCTTAAACTTTCTAATGGTGGATATTATCCCCCCGCTGCAGGTTCAGGCAGTTACGTAACAACACAAAAGGCAATTCAAAGTTCCCTCAACTCCCCCGCCGTTCGTGTTGCAAATGAACTTTCTCCCGTAAAATCCTTTGACTTTTTAAGAGATAGATATCATTTCTCCACCTTGGTTGAGTCAAGAACCGAGAATGATAAATTGCTTACCGACCAAACCTTATCTGCAATGGCATTGGGCGGTATGGTAGATGGCGTAACAGTTCTTGAAATGACCGCCGCTTATGCCGCTTTTGGTAATTTAGGTAAGTACTATAAACCCACCACCTATACCGCAGTTTACGATACCTTCGGCAACAAACTTCTTGAGCAAGATACAAGGGGAGAGCAGGTTATTTCACCCGATACCGCAGGCGTTATGAGTGAACTTTTACAAACCGTTACCGTGTCGGGTACCGCAACAGGTGCTCGTTTCGGCAGTTGGCCTCTGATGGGCAAAACCGGCACCACCGATAAAAAGCACGATAGTTGGTTGGCAGGTGGATCCCCCTATTATGTAAGCGTTGTTTGGGTTGGATACGACAGCAGTAAAAACCTCCCCGCAGGTGCAAACCCCGCCCTTAGAATATGGCGTTCATCCATGGAAAAACTTCACAAAGATTTACCCCTTTGCGACTTTAATGTATCCTCGGGAGTATCCTATCGTCAATACTGTAAAGACAGCGGCGGATTGGCTACAAGCAACTGTACCAATTTAGGTTGGGGATATTATAAAGACAGTTATCTTCCCACCTGTTCTGTTCACGGAGGTTCAATTCTTTCAGCAGGATCATATCCTAATCCTGTAGGCGGAAAATATGTGAAACACACACCCATAATTATTCCCGAAGCCAACGACGCTCAGGACAGCATAGACGAACAACGGGAAAAGGCCGAAAAAAAATAAAGTTTTTTTCGCAAATTACAACAAAATACTAAAAATTTCAACCCCTGATTAAGACAAAAAAATTGTCTTGTCAGGGGTTATAATTTTGTTGCAAAATTTGTAATGGGGGAAAGAGAAAAATGAACGTAATTTATGTTGATGTGCTTTTCGGCGTAAATATGTTCGTTCATTATTTTTTGCTTCTTGCCTGTTCAAAAATTTGCAAAAAGCCCTTAAAGTTTTTAAGAATTCTTTTGGGAAGTTTTGTGGCAACAATTTTTACTGCAGTGATATTTCTTCCTGAAGTTCATTTTATTTTATCTTTATTGCTTCGGCTTTTTATTTCAGGAATTGTAACGTTTGTTACCTTCGGTTTTGAAAACTTTTCAAAATATTTATCCCGACTCTTTTGTTTTTATTCGGTGTCTTTTGGATATGCAGGAATTATATTATCCCTATGGTTTTTACTAAAGCCAAAGGGAGTTTTAATCAACAACGGTGCGGTTTACATAGATATTTCACCCTACGTTTTATTGCTTTCATTTTGTATCGGATATTTTATTTTACTCCTGCTTCGCAAACATTTCGGCACCGATATTGAGGCAGGAAACATCTTAAAAATGACGGTGTTTTTTGAAGGCAAATCGGTGCAACTTTCGGTGCTTTACGATACGGGAAATAAACTCCGCGATATATTTTCCGACCTGCCCGTTGCGGTAGTAAACATCAATGCAGTAAAGGAACTTTTTCCAAAAGAACTTGAGGTTTGTATGGCGGGAAAGGTAGGAGAAATTTTACCCGAAAATTCAAAACACAAAGAAAGGTTTAAAATTATTCCTTACAGCGTGGTTGGTGGAGCAGGTGTTCTTCCCGCCGTAAAAGCAGATAAAATTTTACTGCAAAAAAATCACAAATTACTCTTTGAAAAAGAAGGTATAATTGCAATAAGTAAAGAAAATTTTGAAAGCGAAATTCAAGGAATTATCGGAGAGGATTTTATAAAATGTTAAGTGATATTTTTTTTAAAATTAAATTTGCTTTTGCGAAATTTTTCGGAAGATTATTTGCAAAAAGAATTGATTACATAAATGGCCCAGAAGTCCTTCCGCCACCCCTTACGAAAGAGGAAGAATATGTCCTTTTATCCGCATTAAAGGATGGAGATTTGAGGGTAAAAGAACAACTTATTGTGCGGAATTTGCGATTGGTTGTTTATATCGCAAGAAAGTACGACGTGGTGGGAGCAAGTGTGGAGGATATTATATCTATCGGCACCATCGGACTTATAAAAGCGGTAAACACCTTCTCCCCTGAGAAGAACATTAAACTTGCAACCTACGCCTCCCGTTGCATCGAAAATGAGATACTTATGTATATCAGAAAGACCGCAGGCAGAGCAGGGGAGTTATCCCTTGATGAACCGCTGAATGTGGATTGGGACGGCAACGAATTATTGCTATCTGAAATTTTGGGAAGCGAACCTGACCTTATTTCCAACAAGGTGGAGAGGGAGGATGAATGTCGCCTTTTAAACAGTCAAATCGCCCTCCTTAACGAGAGAGAAAGACACATTATGAATATGCGTTTTGGTCTTCAGGGATATGAAGAACATACCCAAAAAGAGGTGGCAGATAAACTTGGGATATCCCAATCATATATATCCCGCCTCGAAAAAAGAATAATAAATAATCTAAAGAAAACCTTAACCAATGTGTAAATTTTTTAATAAAAAAGTAAAATTTTCCAACTGAATTTTCATCCTCATTTTTGTCAATAATTTCTTTGAAAATTATTACAAAAACGGGGGATTTTTTTGCAATTCAACAAGGTGCAGATCAGCGGAATAAATACAACGTCTTTAAAGACAATGAAAGAGGAAGAAAAAATCCGACTTCTAAAACTTGCTCAAAACGGAGATGAAAAAGCAAGGGAAGAACTTATTATGGGCAACCTTCGTTTGGTGTTGAGTTCCATTCAGAGATTTACTTCCCGCGGAGAAAATCCCGATGATTTATTTCAAATCGGAGTTATTGGTCTTATAAAAGCCATTGACCGATTTGACCTGTCTATTGACGTGCGTTTTTCCACCTACGCGGTGCCTATGATTTTGGGAGAACTTCGGCGATTTTTGCGGGATGGCGGACATTTCCGCGTTGCCCGTTCCATCCGGGACACCGCCTACAAATCCATGCAGGCAAAGGAGCAACTGCAGTATGAACTTGGCAGAGAACCCACCGTAGAGGAGATAGCAACCGTCCTTGAAAAACCGAAAGAAGAGATAGTTATCGCCCTGGAAAGCATTGTTGATCCCATTTCTATTTCCGAACCGGTTTATTCCGATGGGGGAGATACAATTTACGTGGAAGACCAGTTAGGCGATACAAATGATGACCGAAACTGGGTGGATGAAATATCCATTAAAGATGCAGTGAAGAAATTATCCGATAGGGAAAAGGAGATACTCTCCGCCCGATTTTTGAGGGGCAAAACCCAAATGGAAGTGGCAGAGGAAATTGGAATATCCCAAGCACAGGTTAGCCGTCTTGAAAAAAATGCACTGAACTCCATAAAAAAATCGGTGCAATAGAAATGATAACAGAACAAATCCGCCTCCCCATATATAAGGGAGGCGGATTTGTTTGACAAATTAAATCGGTGGGGTTTCCTTAAAAAGGGATGCCCTTTCGCACATTCAGGTTTTATCTATTATCTTCTTCATAATCACCGCATCTTCGGTGGGATTTTGATAATAATCTTTTCGGTCGGAAATTTTCTCAAAACCACATTTTTCATAAAGGGATATAGCGGGAATATTTGATGCCCTTACCTCAAGTAAAATTTCAAAAACACCCTTTGCTTTTGCTAAATTTTCAAACTCATTTATGAGAGATTTTGCTATACCTTTTCCTCTGAATTTTTTGTCCACAACTATACGGTCAATCTCGGCAGTTTCAAATATATATCGACCGCAAATGTATCCCAAAAGTTCACCGTTTTTATTGTAACTTTTAAGAAAAATCGAAAGAGGATTTTCGCAGTAATTTTCAAGAGTATCTTCATCCCAAAAATCGGAGAAATATTTTTCACCTAAATCGACTAAACTTTTTACATCATTTTTTGATGCAAAACTTATAAAATTTTCTTCACAATTTTCACTAAGAAGTTCATCAAAAATTTCATCAATTTTATTCTTAATTTCATCACGGCAGTTTCGATATATTTCTTCGTCACCGCCATAAGGGTCAGATATATTCAGAGAATTTTCGATGCCATCTTTATCTTTAAAATACTGCTTAAGAATATGGAAATGTGAGTCGGCAAGGGGATAAATTTTATATGCGTTTTCTATACTCTCGGCTCTCAAACCCCTTGATATATGGGTATTTAAGTCCACATCCACCTCTTTGCAAACCGTTATTGAATTTACGGATGCCTTATCTCCGCCATAGGTGGCACATCCGCAACTTGTGGCAAAAAAGGGGAGACCTTTTTCCTTTGCAACCTTATTGAATATCCCCTCAGCCATTGGACTTCGGCAGGTGTTTCCGCTGCAAACAAACAAAATATTTTTCATAAAACTACACCCTTTTTACGGGGGAATTTTGAGGGATAATTTCTACGGAAATTTCGGGGAATTTTTCTCTTATTTTTTCGCAAAGATTTTTCACAATAACATTTTCGGTTTCAAAATGTCCGGCAACGACTAAAGTAATTCCCTCATTTTTTGCATCCAACAGTTCGTGATGTTTTGCCTCACCCGTAACGTAAGCATCGGCACCTTTTTTTATAACGTCAAAGAGCATACTGCCCCCCGAACCACCGCACACAGCAACGGTTTTTATATCGTTTTTACCCTCAACAAATTCTACTCCGTCAGAGTTTAATTTTTCTTTAACGTACTTCGCAAATTCACAAGGTTTCATTGAATGGGGGAGAGCACCAATTCTTCCGATAGGGGGAAGATTTGGAAATTCACTATCGGAAAAATCGCCGATTTTTTCAAGACAAAGGGCATCACAAAGAGCGTCATTCACCCCGCCCTTTGCACAGTCGAGATTTGTGTGGGCACAGATGGCGTTTATATTATTCTTTGCAAGTAAAAAGGGTACTGTATGGGATTTTAATGATTTTATCGGAGAAAAAATCACGGGATGATGGGCTACAATCAAATCAATTCGGTTGTTTTTTGCGTACTCAACCGCCTCCGGAGTAATATCAAGCACCACTCCGATTTTATTTACCTTTTCATCCATTCCCCCAACCAAAAGTCCCGCGTTGTCAAAATCCATTTGGGTGTTGAATGGGGCAATTTTATCTATAAATTCATAGATGTTTTTTACGATCATTTTTCCATACTCCTTAAGATTTTTTCGAGTTCATTTTTTATGATGATTTCTTTATCAAATTCATCGGTTTCTTTACCCGATATTTTCAGTCCTTCAATTTTCTTTTCACATTTACCGATTTCTCTTATTAAATATTCTCTTTCGTATTTGCCGAAGTTATCTAAAATTTTTCCCACTCTGCACATAACTTCGGTGGGGGAGATGCACTCTCCGCAATATTCTGCACGAAGCACCGAATAGAGATGCCCACCATCACTAAAGGCGAATTCTTTTACAATTTTATATCCGTTTTCATAAAGATATCTTCGCAAAACAGAGGGGTTAGACATAGGTTGCAAAATTAATCCCACGTTTTTGCTCTTTGTAAAGGGTGCAGCATCAATAATCTCACTTATCAGTTTTCCACCCATTCCCGCAATGGCGATTTCCTGTGCATCCTTTGGCACGTTTTTAAGTCCGTCGGAGAGATAAACCTCAATTTTATCGGTTAATCCTGCTTCACCTATATTCTTTTTTGCACTCTCAAGGGGACCTTCGTTAATATCGGCGGCGTAAACCTTTTTTACTCTTCCCTGGTTCACCAAAAAAATGGGGAGAGAGGCGTGATCGGTACCGATATCGGCAACAATTTTGTTATCTTTTATTAGATTTGCCACCGCAGATAATCTTTTTGATAAAATATTTTTCACATCCTGTCCCTCCCTTTTCATTTTTTTGTTGCAAATTTTGTTATTATTTGATATAATATTTCATACAATATTTTGTAAAGGATGATTTTATTATGAAATACGATCAATACGGCGATCCTATTCCCGAAGCAGACCAAAAACTCACAGGCAAAAGACTTTCTTCCCTTTTAGTAACATTAGGAATTCTGGCTCTTCTCAGTATTCTTAACCTTATTATTCTTGCCATTCCCGCACTTGGGGGATTTTTGACCTTTATTCTTGCACCATTCGCACTTTTGGTTTTTGTTTCTGTTAACAAAGGAACATCTGCTCTTGCTGACGAAGGTTTTGCAGTTAAAAAGTTTAACATAATCAACATTGCTTTGCTTGTTGTTTACATTGCTACTGCTGTTCTTTGCTTCTTTAAAGGATAATTAAATTTCTAAAAAATTCCCGCCGTAGGTTAAAATACTTACGGCGGGTTTTATTATATCATACTTTATTTAATTTGTGAACTTATATTTTTAGTTTTTAATTTTCGGGTTCAATCAGACCGTAGTTTCCGTCGTTTCGGCGATAAACTACGCTGATTTGGTCGGTTTCCATATTGCGGAACAGATAGAACTGATGGCCTAACATTTCCATTTGAAGCACTGCTTCTTCAGGATCCATGGGTTTTACCGCAAATCTCTTGGTGCGGACAATTTCAATGCCCTCTTCCTCAACGGGTTCGGTATCGAGTCCGGCAACAATGTCTTCAAAAGAACCTTCGCGGAGTCGTTTTTCCATTTTGGTTTTGTTTTTACGGATTTTTCTTACAATATCACTAACAACCGATTTGATTGCATCTTCAAATCGTTCGGATGTTGCTTCAGAACGATAGATCATACCCTTGTTGTTAATGGTTGCCTCAACGGTAAGACGGTCTTTTCTGCCCGTTACAGTGATATTGGCCTCAGCATTGTCATCAAAGAACTTATTGAGTTTTCTAAGTTCTTTTTCGGCTGCCACGTTAAAAGAATCTTTAACCGTAATCTTTCTTCCAATAATGTTAATAGTCATAGGTTCATCCCCTTTGAAGAGTATATTGTTACAAAGGATATTTCCTTCGTTGAACCTATTATAGCACAGCGTTATGGTAATTTCAATAGTTTTTTTATTATATTTACAATTATTTTATATATTTTGCCACATTTCGACCTAATATTTCTTTTCTCCGCTAAAAATGTGCATTTTATCCTCGTTTGGGATAATCTCTTTTTCGGCTACTTCTGACTGCCACAGTTCGGGAGAAATCTCCTCAAACGACAGGGAAATTGCACCCTGTGGGCAACCCCACTCCTCCAAAAATACTTGATTGATGCGGTCGGCAACCCTTTGTTTTACCGCCTCGTCTTTAGGATACGCTTTAATTTTAATGTAGGGCATTTTTTATTCTCCTTTTTTATAATTTTAAGTGTTTATTTCAACAAAACCCGCCTGTTTGTAAATTCTTTCGGCGGTTGTGTTGTCGGTTAACAGATAAATTGGATTTTCGGTTTGTGATTTTATATATTCTATGCTGAATTTTACAACCTCACGGGCAAAACCGCAACTTCTAAAGAATATTCCCGTCTGCACCGAGTCGATTCGCGTAACGCCGTAGGGGGAGAACCACATTCCCGCCATTGTAACCGGCTCGTCAAAGAGATATCCCACCGCCAATTTGTAGTTTTCGTTCTTCATTGAGTCCATCAGCACCCTGCGGAAGTATTCCTTTTGACTGCCAAGGAGAATATTCTGGGTGATTTTTTCATCATACTCTTCTAAAATCTTAATTTTCAGTCGATTGTTCGATATTATGTAAACCTCATCCTGCTGTATCATAAGGCAAAAGTCCTTATTTTTCTCCTTTTCTTTAGCAAAATAATGCTCATTTATATGTTTGTATCTCGGAGTGAGATTTTTTTCATTATAAAAGGCATCAATCTCGGCTAAAATCTCGTCGGTTACCTCATCTGCCGTAATAACGGCGGAGTTAGAATCAAAACTTCCCTTATTATCTTCGTTAAAAAACAAACAGCCCCAATCTCTCTTCTCAAAATTTGAGAAAAGATTGGGGTAATTTTGTTCGGTTTTTATTATTTTTTGGAATAATTTATCCATATTACTCTATGTTCTTTACCTTAACCCTTGCCTCAAAGCATCGGCCTCGGGTGTGGGTGCCATTTATAATGTAGGTATTGTCATCACATTTGGTGCGGAAAATGTCAATATCCTCGCCCAGATACGCTTCCCCCGCAAAAACAAGGTCAAGTTCTGTAACCTCTGAACTTTTGCCTAAATCGGGAATGAAATCACAAACGATATCGGCATATTTTGTGTTGTTGAGATGCTGATTATAATCCACGTCGGAGAAAACCACCCTACGGGTTGCCACCTTTTGGGCATTTTCGGGGATGGATATCTTCACCCTGCCGCTGCCCAAAAGTCCCTTTTCGGGTTGAGATAACACAACCTCGCCCATTCTGTAGTCGGTGGGACGTTTGATTTTGTGGTTTTCGGGGTCGGCCAATATCCATCCGCAGGTGGATTCAATAACACAGTTGCCATTACTATCCAAAAACTCGGTATCGCGGATAAACTGCACCCCCTTGATGCACCTTTGCCAGGTGGTTACCTTCAGTTTTTCCCGAAGCTTTGGGATGCGGTGGAATTTTAACTGCACCGAGGTAAGTAAAAATACCACACCATCATTTAAAAGGACGTCATAGGAAAATCCCACGTCGGAGCAATGCTTATCGGCAATCTCCTCCATATATTTAAGAACGGGGGACAGGGCAATTCTTTTGGTCATATCGCAGTCGAATGCCCTGACCTCAATATTTTCGGAATATTGTTTTCCACCCATTTCGAGAGCCATTTATTTAATAACCTCGCAACCCATATAGGGGATAAGTGCTTCGGGAACGGTTACGCTGCCGTCGGCATTTTGATAGTTTTCAAGAATTGCTGCAACGGTACGTCCGATAGCAACACCGGAACCGTTAAGGGTGTGAACAAGTTGAACCTTATCCTTTGCACTCTTTCTGAAACGAATGGATGCACGACGTGCCTGATAATCTTCAAAGTTGGAGCAGGAAGAAATCTCGCAATATCTGTTGTAACTGGGAAGCCAAACTTCGATATCGTAGGTCTTGGCGGCAGAGAAACCGATATCACCGCTGGAAAGACATACAACACGATAGGGAAGTCCTAAGCCCTGAAGCACTCTTTCGGCATCATTGGTAAGTTTTTCAAGTTCATCATAGGATGTTTCGGGGTCGCAGAATTTAACAAGTTCAACCTTATTGAACTGATGTTGACGGATAAGTCCTCTGGTATCACGACCTGCAGAACCTGCTTCGCCACGGAAACAGGCGGAATATGCACAGTAAGAAAGGGGAAGTTTGGATCCGTCTAAAATCTCATCGCGGTGCATATTGGTAACAGGCACTTCGGCGGTGGGAATAAGGAAATAGTCGGTATCGGCTACCTTAAAGGCATCCTCCTCGAATTTGGGAAGTTGACCTGTACCGGTCATAGAGGCACGGTTTACCATATAGGGAGGCATAATTTCGGTGTATCCGTTTTGGGTGTGCATATCGAGATAATAGTTGATAACTGCACGTTCAAGACGGGCACCAAGTCCACGATAGAAGTGGAAACGGGCACCCGTTACCTTGGCGGCGGTTTCGGGATCAAGGATATTAAGATCGGCACCTACGTCCCAGTGGGCTTTGGGCTCGAAATCAAATTGGCGGGGTTCACCGTATCTTCTGATTTCAACGTTATCGGCATCACTCTTACCGTCGGGAATGGTAGGGTTAGGGGTGTTGGGAATCATTAAAAGAAGCTCACGTTGCTTTTCTTCAAGAAGAGCAGACTGTCTATCACATTCTTTAATTTCGGCGGAAAGTTTCTTCATTTCCTCCATAATGGGGGCTACGTCTCCCCCCTCTTTCTTAATCTGGGGGATTTTTTTTGATACCGCGTTTTGTTCTGCCTTCATTCCGTCGGCTTTGGAGGATATCTCACGGCGTTCCACGTCTATTGCCAAAAGTTCATCAATTTGTGCATCGTAGTTTGCATTACGGCGGCGAAGGGCTGCCTTTACCTCTTCGGGATTACTTCTGATAATTTTAATATTTAACATTTTATTTCTTCCTTCCTTGAATTACATTTCGCCAAGTTTATTTGCCATATCTTTTAATTCATCATTATTATAAAATTCGATGGATAAAACTCCCTTGCCCTTTTCTTTGGTAACCTTTACCCGTCTACCAAGGGCTTCGGAAAGTGCCAGGGCAACCTCATCAAAATAGGGGTCGCGGTTGGGATTTACAGTGGGTTTCTTATTGCCCGATGCCTTTTCGTTGGCTCGTTTTGCCATCTTTTCAATATCGCGTACCGTAGCACCGAAGGAGGCAATTTTGGCTGCCTTTGCCATTTCATCCTTATCGTTAAATCCAAGTAACGCTCTACCGTGTCCTGCAGATATCTTACCCGTTCTCACCATAAGGGTTATCTCTTCGGGGAGCCCTAAAAGGCGAACCGAGTTTGCCACTGCCGAACGGGAACGTCCCACCCTTTCGGATACCTCATCCTGGGTTAATCCGTAGTCATCCATAAGAGAACGATATCCCATGGCTTCTTCTATGGGGTTCAGATCTTCCCTCTGAAGGTTTTCGACCAGTGCTATTTCGGCAGTCTGGGCGTCGTCAAGTTCCTTAATTATAACGGGAACCTCCACCATTCCGCACATTTTGGATGCCCGCCAACGGCGTTCACCTGCTACGAGCTGATATCCGTCACCCATAGGTCTTACCAGCAGGGGTTGGATAAGTCCGTATCTTGCAATGCTTTCTGCAAGTTCAGAAAGTGCCTCGGGGTCAAAATCCTTACGGGGCTGGTCACGGTTGGGTTCGATTTCGGATAATCTTACCGACACGGGAGAACCTAAATCGGTGGAATTTTCTTCAAAATAAACGTTAAGGCCTTTACCTAAACGATTTGTTTTAGCCATATCTTGCCTTCCTTCCTATTTCTTATTATTCTTAAGAAACTCCTTGGCAAGGTCTTTATAGGCCTTACTGCCTTTGGAGGATTTGTCATAATACATTATGGGCATACCAAATCCCGGTGCCTCTGAAAGTCGAACGGTACGGGGAATTGGGGTGGAAAATACCTTTTTTGGAAAATATTTCTTAACCTCTGCCACCACCTGTTGGGTGAGATTAAGACGTCCATCATACATTGTGGGGAGAATACCCTCAATTTCAATGTGGGTGTTATAAAGTCGCTTTACCTGCCGCACCGAGGTGATAAGTTGGGAAAGTCCCTCCAAGGCATAGTATTCGCACTGAATAGGAATAATTATACTATCGGCGGCACAAAGTCCGTTAATAGTGATAAATCCTAATGACGGGGGACAGTCAATAAATATAAAATCGTAACTTTCCCTTAAAGGTGCAAGGGCAACGCGAAGGCGGGATTCTCGGTTTTCTAAGGTAGAGAGTTCAACCTCGGCACCTGCCAAAGCCATATTTGAGGGAATAATATCTACCTTGTATTTAGTTTTGACCACCGCTTGAGAGGCGGGACGTCTGCCGATAAGCAGGTCGTAGCAGGAGGCATCAATGGTGCGTTTATCCACACCGTATCCGCTGGTGGTGTTCCCCTGGGGGTCTAAATCCACAAGAAGGACACGTTTGCCTTTATCTGCCACCGCCGCCGCAAGATTTACTGCCGTGGTGGTTTTTCCTACGCCACCCTTTTGGTTGGCGATTGTAATTATTTTTGCCACATTCTTTACCTCTATATATTTTTTTGGTGTGAAAAGATATTTAAATGGTTATTAGGCGAAGCGGGTTATCCGCTTCGGCTAGCCAATTTATCGGCTTTACAAAACGCGGATGCGGTTTGTAAAATGGCCATTGCAATGATTGTTGTGCAAATTTTATTAAAATTTGCTGCTAAAAATTTTTTAGCATTGAAACGGGTGGTATCCACCCGTTTCAACAAGCAACAATCATTATAGCATATACGTTATTAAAATAAAAGGGGGTATTTTAGTTTTTTGAGTATTTTTTATTCAAAACTTTCACTTGATATATATCCCCTTTAATGTTAAAATGTTTCATGTGAAACATTGAAAAACAAGAAAGCAATAAATGTTTCACGTGAAACAATCGTTTTTTTGAGGTGCAAAATGTCCGATTTTAACTATGATATTGCCATTATCGGTGGCGGTGCATCGGGACTTGCGGCGGCAATTTCAGCCAAAAGATGCAATCCAAATCTTTCGGTGGCTATATTTGAATCCAATCAAAGGGTGGGTAAAAAACTGCTCACCACCGGAAACGGTCGATGCAATTTGGGCAATGGGGGCCCTATTACGGGTCGATATCACGGGGACACCGAATTTGCCGAAAAGGTGCTTAAGAACTTTGGCGGCAGTGATACTATGGACTTTTTCATTAGTATCGGTGTTGAGTGCATTACCCTTGAGGATGAAAAAATATATCCCTTTTCTTTGCAGGCAAACAGCGTAGTTGACCAACTCCGTTTTGCCACCGATGAGTTAGGTGTAGAAACCCTTACCCAGCATAGGGTGGAAAAAATTGAGTCAAAAGGTAAATCCTTCAATATATTTGCAAACGAGAAAACCTTTATCGCTAAAAAGGTTATTGTATCTACCGGAGGATGTGCCGCACCGAAAAGCGGTTCTAAGGGAGACGGATACGCCCTTCTTACAAGTTTCGGTCATAAAAAAACCTCCACCCATCCCGCCCTTGTGCAGGTGGTAACCAAAACCGAACTTACAAAAGGTCTTGCGGGAATTAAGGCAGAGGGGAAAATTACCCTCACTACAAAAAAGGGGACACGAACCGAAGAGGGAGAGATACTTTTCACCGATTACGGTATTTCGGGACCTCCCGTTTTTCAGATTTCCCGAATGGTATCGGAGTGCGGTCAAGGAGAAATATCCCTGGATTTTATTCCAAATATGGATTTTAATCAAATATATTCCGTTCTTCAAAGGCGAAAGGATATCTTAAAAAATCGAACCGCCGACCAACTGCTTTTAGGATTTATAAACAAGCGTCTTGGCGAAACGGTCATAAAGGCAACAGGGATATCACTTTCAACTCCGGTATCGGAATTAAAATCAATACATCTTAAAAAGATAGCCGCAAAGATAAAGGAATTCCCCATTACCGCCATAGGTACCAAGGGATTCGATAACGCTCAGGTTACCGCGGGGGGAATATCCACCGCCGATTTTGATGCCGAAACAATGGAATCCAAACTTAAAAAGGGACTTTATGCCACGGGAGAAGTGCTTGACGTGGATGGAGATTGCGGTGGATTTAATCTTCAATGGGCTTGGGCAACCGGATACGTTGCAGGAAAATCCGCAACGAAAGAATAAAAATAAATCAGTTTTACATCGTAGGGCGGGGGTCGGTTTAGGGTGCATCTTCGCTTGCCTTGGCTCCCTTAACAAGGGAGCTGTCGAAACCGTAGGTTTTGACTGAGGGATTTGTGGTTGCACTACATATCCTCGACTAAAAACCTCTAACTTACGAGAAATCCCTCCGTTTTTGTAAACAAAAACACCTCCCTTTTCAAGGGAGGCCATTTATATATTCCTCATTTTCCAAAACCGTCGGGTATTTGCCCGACACAATAATTATCCATTTTCAATTTTACATTTTCCATTAAAAAAGACCTGCTGTTAAAAGCAGGTCTTTTTTTATACCGACTGAACCAAAGCCATTATAAGCGGGATGGTGAATAGGGATAAAAGGGTGGTAACGCTGACCACTCGGGAGGCGTAATCCCCATCGCCCCCAAACATAACCGAGAAAAGTGTGGTATTACTTGCCGAAGGTGCGGCAGCGGGAAGCACCGCACAACAAAGAAGAGTTCCACGAAGTCCTATCATATACATTATACCAAAGGTTATAAGTGGGATAATTGCAAGTCGTAAAAGACAGCATATTCCAACGTAGATATCCTCTTTACTTAGTTTAAGTTTAAGGTTTTTGAGATAATACCCCGTAATAACCATTGCAAGGGGGGTATTCAAATTCGCCATAAACTCCACGGGGGTGGATATTATGTAGGGTAGTCTGATTTTTAAAAAGAAAAGTGAAATGCCGATTACAATTCCGATTACACCGGGATTTAAGAATATTTTTTTTATCGATATTCCGCCTTTTCCCTGATTTATGATGTAAATTCCCAGTGTCCAGATAAGTATCTGGAAGGTACACATAAAAATTGAGACCAAAAACACCCCTTCTTCGCCGAAAAGTCCTTGGGCTAAAGGAATAGCCATAAAACCGCAATTACTGAAAACAGAGGCAAATTTAAGGGCACTGCGACGTGCTATGGTGGTCTTTCGATATAAAGGCAGGGTAAATACAAATCCAAGGGTGGTAGTAATAACACAGGTAAGGAACATATAAAGCATTTCGGTAATGCGTTTTGATGAAAATTCCACCGATACAAAGGAATCTATAATAATGCATACCGTAACCACGTTAAAGAGCAGTTTGGTCATTTGTTTAATACCATCATCGGTAAATATTTTTAGTTTACCAAATACAAGTCCCACCATCATAAGAGAAAATAAGATAAGTACCTGACTTGATACATTTATGATGTTTGAAAGTATATTCACAAAAATATCCCCTTAAAAAAGATATATCTATTCAACACCCTTTTTTTCTTTTTGTCAAGAAAAAAATTGAGAATTGAAAATGGAAAATGAAAAATTATGGTGTCGGGATAAATCCCGACGATTTTATAAATCAAAAATCTGAAATACCTACTTTTCAAAAGTAAGATAGTTTTCTGCTTTAATGTATAATATATATAATAAACTACAATTAAAAATAATACTTGAATATGTTGAAAACTTGTGCTATAATTACCTTGTATTGATATTTATTTTGGAAAGTTGTCCTAAATTAGGCAACATATAGCCAATTTACCCCCTATTTTTAGAGTATTTATTTGTTTTGATAAAAAATATAAAGAAAAGGAAAATTGATTATGGATTCGTTTTTTGACGTATTTCAAAGTGTTTGTAATTTATGTGCTTCTAAAATGTCCACCGTTGCTTTTGATTGTTGGATAAAAAATCTTGAACCTATCCGTTTTAACGAGGGTACTGCTGAACTTTACGCTCAATCGGCATATCAAAAAGAAATTATCGACAAATACTATATCAGTTTTTTAAAAGATGCATTTGAAGAGGTTTTTGGTTTTCCTGTTGAGGTGGCTATTCTTCTTGAAAATACCGAAAAGAAAAAAAGACAAAATTTAGAGGGTCAATCGGTTACCGACCGTTATACCTTCGAAAATTTCGTTGTCGGTCCTTCTAATCGATTTGCCCATGCAGCGGCTCTTGCGGTTGCAAGTAAACCGGGTTTTGCTTATAATCCTCTGTTTCTTTACGGTTCTTCCGGACTTGGTAAAACCCATCTACTTAACGCGATTTGCAACTCTATCCGTGAGGATTATCCCGACCTGAAAATTATCAGTAAACAGGGCGAACAGTTTGCTAATGAGATAATTGATGCTATCCACGAATTCAAAACAGGTGATTTTCGTGAAAAATATCGCAATACAGATATTTTAGTTATCGACGATATTCAGTTTATTATTAAAAAATCAGCAGTGCAAATCGAATTTTTTAATACCTTTAATGCTCTTTTTGAAAGTTCTAAACAAATTATTATATCATCTGACCGTCCTCCAAAAGAACTTACTGATTTGGATGAGCGTATGACCTCCCGTTTCGAAAGCGGACTTTTAGCCGATATCCAAACCCCCGACTTTGAAACGAGAATTACAATTGTCAAAAGAAAGGCACAAAGTCAAGGTGTGGAACTTCCTGAACAAACCGTTCAGTATATTGCCAACGAAATTAAAAATAATATCCGACAACTTGAGGGTATTGTAAATAAGTTGGTAGCACACAAAAATCTTTCCGGGGAAATTCCTGATTTATCTAAAGTGTCATCCCTTATCAGTGAGGTTAAAAAAGAGGATTTACCTGAACCTATATCTCTTGATAAAATTATATCAACTGTTGCTCGTTATTTTAACGTAACTGCACAGGATATTTGTTCTAAAAAACAAAGCAGTGATGCATCCACCGCCAGACATTATACAATTTACGTGGCACGTGAGGTTACCGACCTGACCCTTAAAACCATTGATAAATATTTAGGTCGCGACCATTCCACCGCAAGTATATCTTACAGAAAAATCGAAAATGAGGTTAAAAGAAATCCTAATACACAAGACCTTGTTAATGAAATGATTAAGGATATTACCGGGGAAATTTAGAATATATTTTTTCTAAAATATTTTTGTAAGTTTTAACATTACATTTTTTGTAAATGGATATTTTAAAAAATGTAAATTCATTATGTAAACTAAAAAAA
>JAZQJN010000212.1:0-9756 GCA_045541655.1 Acutalibacteraceae bacterium | reverse complement strand
GATATACGTGCCCTTTCAAAGGTGTGCGACAAGTACGATATCCCTTTGCTGGTGGATAATGCTCACGGCGGATATCTAAACTTTCTGCAGAATAGTCCTCATCCCATTCACTGCGGTGCCTTTATGTGTTGCGATTCGGCTCACAAAACCCTGCCCGTGCTTACGGGTGGCGGATATCTCCACCTGAGCGAAAGAGCGAAGGATATTGCCCCATTGATAGGTCGTTTTATGGAGTTTTTCGGTTCCACAAGCCCTTCTTATCTTATTTTGCAGTCCCTTGATTTAGCCAACAAGTATCTTGCGGGGGATTATTCAAAAGACCTCAAAAAGTGTGTTTCAGATATTCAAAATCTAAAAGCAAAACTTATATACAACGGGTGGGAAATTTATCCCTCCGACCCCTTAAAACTCACCGTAAAACCCAAATCATTTGGATATTCGGGATACGATATTGCCGAGATTTTGGCAAAGAACAACGGCTTCGTTGAATACGCCGATCCCGATTTTGTGGTGATAATGCTCACTCCGCAAAATTCAAAGGAAGATTTTGAGTTTATTGAAAATATTCTCAACTCCTTGCCGAAAAGGAAGGAAATCCCTCCCACTGCATTACCCAATTTAGAATCTGAAAGGGTTTTTTCTCCCTTTGAAGCATCTAAAATGGAGTTTGAAAGAGTGGCGGTTAAAGACAGTGTAGGCAAAATCGCCTCCTCCCCCAATGTGGGATGCCCTCCCGCCATTGCAGTTGTAACAGCAGGTGAAAGAATCTCCCCCGAAGCGGTAAAAATTATGGAATATTACGGCATTGATAAAATTGACATTATAAAAGAACACAGATGCAAATAAGCATCTGTGTTCTTTTTATAACTAATTCATTAAATTCCTTGATATACGTTATTGATAATTTCTTTCATCTTATCCCACTTGCTTTCCATATCTGCAACCAACTTGAATTGTGTACGGCAACGGTCAAGATTGTGATCAGCATATTTAGTTTTGAAATATGTATCTCCCTCTAAATAGTCGGTCAAGAACCTCATTCCGCATTCAATGGTCATCATCTTGGCACCTTCGGGCATAAGCATTATTTCATCCTCAGTAAGCAATCCGCCACAACCGGCAATAAATCCTTTGGCGTATGTTTCAAAAAGGTTTATGTTCATCTCAACCTTACTAAGATCTTTTTCATCCTCGGCGGCAGTTGATGCACCAAAACGGATAGAATCTCCAAAATCATTTACAGAGAATCCCGGCATTATTGTGTCAAGGTCTATAACGCAGAGAGCAGTGCGGGTTTTGAGGTCAAGCATAACGTTATTAATTTTAGTGTCGTTATGGGTAACTCTGAAGGGAAGTATACCCTTTTTATTGTTATCGAATAGAACTGAATAAAAATCCTATCTATCCATTACAAATTTAATTTCTTCTGCAACAAATTTTGCTCTACCACAAACGTCCTTTTCAACAGCATTTAAAAATTTTCGGTAACGGTCGGGCGTGTTATGAAAGTCAGGTATTGTTTCATACAGTTCTTCTACAGGGAAATCGTTAAGATGCTTTTGAAACTCACCAAAAGCGATTGCTGATTGATAAAAATCCTCAATAGTTTCGGGCAAATCAAGACAAATAGATTCTTCTACAAAATCATAAAGTCTCCAATATCTACCCTTATCATCTTTATAAAAAGGACTGCCGTCCCTTGTATGCACCAATGATAAAACCTTTCTTTCATCATCCGTTTTTGACTTAAAAAATGAAGTAACCTTCGATATATTATGCATTACTTCTTCAGGATTTTTAAATACGTTTGAATTAATGGCTTGGAAAATATAACGCTTACTGTCTCCGGTTA
This sequence comes from Acutalibacteraceae bacterium, assembly GCA_045541655.1. Lineage (GTDB taxonomy): Bacteria > Bacillota > Clostridia > Oscillospirales > Acutalibacteraceae > UMGS1484. Next base: position 7,904 of record JAZQJN010000212.1, on the reverse strand, counting down.
CGAGAAAAGTATCGTTAATATGACCGCTTCCATAGGGGGCACAGCCAATTACCGTTATATCAGTATCAAATTTTGAAAAGGCCTCTAACGTTTTTTGAATGTCAATTACTGGCATAAAAAACCCTCCAAGTTTTTGTATTTGTTATTTTATAATTATCGACATATTTTTACCATATCCATAATATAATATAAAAAATTAAAATAAAATGCAATAAAAAAATAATATTTTACGTGAATTTTTCAAATAATAGAGTTTCGTATTCGATGCTCGACCTCTTCTATTTAATATTTTTTATTTTTTCGAAGATATTGTTTAGCCAGTCGCCTTCAAAATCTTCGATATTTCCGTTATCAACAGCCGATGCAAGTGTGGGGTCGATGGGGAGTTTTGCAACGGTATCTATTCCGTATTTCTTCGCAATTTCGTCGATATGGCTCTCACCAAACACCCTTATTTCTTTTCCACAGTCGGGGCAGGTGATGTAACTCATATTTTCAACAAGGGCAAGGACGGGAATGTTCATAAGTCCTGCCATTTTGACCGCTTTTTCGACTATCATTCCCACAAGTTCCTGGGGAGATGCAACAATGACTATTCCATCAACAGGAATAGACTGGAAAACGGTGAGGGGTACATCCCCTGTTCCGGGAGGCATATCGATAAACATATAGTCAACGTCACCCCAGATAACGTCGGTCCAGAATTGTTTAACGGTACCTGCGATGATGGGGCCTCTCCATACAACGGGATCGGTTTCGTTTTCGGTGATAAGGTTTAATGACATTACTCCGATTCCGCTTTTAGATTCTACGGGAATAACCGCCTCGTTTGCTATTGTGGCCTTTTCTTTTAGTCCAAAGGATTTTGGAATCGACGGGCCGGTGATGTCTGCATCTAAAATAGCGGTGTTGAAACCCTCTCTTCGGCTCATTACCGAAAGCAAAGACGTTACCATGCTTTTGCCTACTCCGCCTTTACCGCTTACAACACCGATTACCTTTTTGATGTTGCTCATTTGATGGGGTTTTTCAAGTAAACTTTCTCTTGTGCGTTCACTGCAATTCTTTGAACAGGTTTCGCAGTTGTGGGTACAGTTTTCGCTCATTTATTTTTCCTCCGAATAATTATTTTTTGCTGTTAACGCATCTCTTGCTTCTTTAACAAGAAGACCTATAAGCACCCAGAAAATAGGTGTTATTATTACTATACTGAAACTAAAAAACGCTTGGAATAAATATCCTATAACCGCCGCGAAAAGCACCAAAACATTTGGGTTTTTCGCCATAGTTTTGAGGGACATATATGCGGTGCTAAATAAAAATCCTAAGTAGGTCAAAAGGCCGAATATCCCCGTGGTACAAAGGATATTTATATACTCATTATGTGCAAAATCAAGGTTTTTATTTTGATAATAATTATATCCTACCTCTTTGGTAAACGCCTTGAAACTCTTGGCGAAAGTGCCTGTTCCGGCGCCAAAAAAGAGATTCTCTTTTGCCATTTTTAAGGAGTATTTCCAAATGGCTCCTCGGTGTGATCCTGCGGTTTCGGTAAGGTTTCCTCGTGAGAGTTCATAAAGGTCATACATAAACCCGCTTTGAGCGGTGGGAACATAGATAAATCTTAAATATACAAACGCTCCTATCAGGCACAAAATCTCTGATAGAACTATGCCTGACGACAGGTAAAAATAGGGTGATCTAGGACTGATTTTTTCTGTTTTTTTCTTGGATTTTTTAATCTTTTTATCAGATTTATTTTTTACTCTTCTTAAAACAATTACACCTAAAATCAATACAAATGCGAGGATAATGCACATCCAAAATGCGGGGGTTGCGTTAAAATCGGTTAAGGTTTTTTCTTCGGATTCTACATAGGTATATGTTACCGCACTGCTCAAACCTACCCCCAAAATTATAGCCGATAAACCTTCTAACATTCGGCAAACATTCTTAAAAGAATGGGTGAGCAGTGGTATCATCACAAAAAGCACTGCTCCAAAGGTTACCTTAAACAATTCTACCTCTATTTTAAATCCTATATATATGGCAGGGACTAAAACTATGAGAAAAACGTATGGTACAAGTTTTATGAATATGCTATATGCTTTGGTGATATCTTTAGCCCCTTGTTTTTTTATGAATTCAGGGATATTCTCCCCCGATTCAAAGGGGAAAAGAATATATCCTACCCACATTAGCGGCCACACCATACTTAGGTATCCTGCCATCATATCCACGTTACCAATAGTGGCAACAAAGTGGTTGTAATATCCCTTATATGCACTTTTTGGATATAAATTGAAAACGTTTACACCGCTCAACTGATAAAGGGCTATGACGCACATTATCCCCGTGGTGAGGGTCAGGGCTACGGCATACCATTTGCCGAATTTTCCGTGTCTTGCCGTGAGCCAGAAAATCACCATATAAATGAACACGAATAAAATGCCGTCGAAACGCCCTGCACCAAAGAAAAGCAGACTTTGTCCCGAGGAATTTTTTGCTCCTGAATAGGGGGATAAAATGCAACTTATGATGGTGAATATCAGCATCAAAAACAAGAACCAATCGGGGAAATAAAGGGACGAAAGCATTCTGTTTATAGACAAATTTGGACGGTTCCCTCCCCTTAAAGACAAGATATAATTCACCAACAACGTGATGACAAAAAAGGCAGTTAACGCAACAAAGGTTACGCACTTTGTGAGGGTGATATTTGAGTATCCGTTCAATACAAACAGAGGGAAAAGTGTAAACATCAAAACAACGTACATTTTGCCTTCTGTTTCGGTATTGGTCATTTTTTGCATTATATCCCCTCCTTTTCCATATCCTTTTAATTTTATCAGTAATGACGTAAAATGTCAATAACTAAGGCACCTTTCCATTGGAAAAGTGCCTTGATAGTTTATTCGGTTCTAAGTGCTACTACGGGGTCTTTTTTAGCGGCACTGCGGGAGGGGATAATTCCCGAAATCAAGGTGAGAAGGACGCTTATTCCAACCAAAACCACTGCCACGGGAATAGGCAGATATGCATTCAAATTGTTTATTTCTGTGAGAGAATGAAGTATCAGATTTATGGGAATGCAAAGCAGATAGGTTATGAGAACACCAAGTAATCCCGATACAAATCCGATAATAACCGTTTCGGCATTGAACAGTCCCGAAACATCCTTTTTGGAGGCACCTATAGCCCTTAAAATGCCAATTTCTTTGGTGCGTTCTTGTACCGAAATAAGGGTGATAACACCTATCATTATTGATGATACCACAAGAGATACCGCTACAAAGGCGATAAGCACGTAGGTTATGGCATTGATAATAGTGGTAATAGAGGACATCATTATACCGATATAATCGGTGTATTTTATTCTTCTCATTTCATCAACACCATCATTGTAGGCATTGATTTCTTCCTCAATTACGTCCTTGTTTTCAAAGGAAGAGGCGTAGATGTTTATGGTGGAGGGAGAATCTGCATCTACGTATCCTAAAGTGGAGAGGTTGGTCTCATAATCGGTGGGGGCAAATTCAAGAACGTTATCGTAATAAGTGCCGAATTGTTGGGCGGTATAGGTCTTCATTTCGGCATCTAAAGCGTAGAAAAGTTGGGTTGCAGACATTCCGCTCATTTGTTTTTCAACGTTTTGAGCGTAACTTGCTTTATATCCTTCAACAGCAAGTTTTTTGAAGAAATCCTTTAGTTCATCATCGGTCATAGAGGTTACGTAATCCTCTAACTCGCTCTTATTCATACCCATTTGCTCGGTAAGAGAGGTGATAAGGGAGGTTTCCATATCCTCTCTTGACATAGCACCTATTGACTGATCAATGGTTTTATTCATTACGTCTTCATCGGGGATGCTCTTAATCTTGATATAAAGTTCCCCTTTTCTCTTGGTATCAAGTTTAGATACGTAATCTCTGAAATAGGTTTCCTTTTCACTATCGGTCATATTTCCCGTACTTTCATCAAAGGGAAGTCCTGTAAAAATATCGGTATGGGGGTTCTCAATCTGGGCTTTTATTGCATCTTTTCCCTTGGCATTTTCCATAACAAAGGACGTGAGTTTGCCGGTATATCCGATAGATCCTGTAAGCATAGCCGATACGGCATCATCATTGGGACGGATAATACCCGTTACCTTAAGGGCAATACCGTTATCGTAAAGGAATTTGAGTCCTGCATCGGTATCTCTTAGATCAATGTAGGTATTGGTGGCTTTGTCGTATTTGAAACAATCAGAATTGAGAATTGTTCGGAATTCTGTGTTGCAAATATCCTTATAACTCCATTTTTCGGATTTATAATCAATATCTTTACCGTTAATGGCGGCATCGGCAAGAAGGTCTATATCCTTTTTGGATTTAAGACCCAAAGCGTAAAGTGCCATATCATCTATTTCATTATTTTCATCAAGCACTAAAACTATCTCGTTATAGTTCTGAGGCCAATTACCATATACTAAGTCATACTGCTTTGTAAGAATGGGATTTATGGTTTCTCCGTTTTCACCCGACAACATCTCTTGCCAGAGTTTAACGCCACCTCCCATAGAGAACATAGACATCATATTGCCTTGACCTGAACCTTGGGTTTTCTCACCCATAGACATAAAGGAACTTACATCCATTCCAAGATGCTCTATCATAAGTTCCTGCATAAGTTCGGTAGAATCGGAACGAATAATGGTTCCGTCAACGTTTTCGGTGTATATAAGCATATCAAAATCATAGGTATATTGAACGCCGCTTACCGCTTGTGCTAACACCTCATCCCCCGTTTGGTCATTGGATTTGGTTTCAAGATGCTTTTTGAAAGATTTCAGGTCGTTGTCGATGGTATCGGCAGAATTGTATGCCTCTAAAAGATCAAATATCATACTCTTTTGATATACGGCATCCTTTTCGTGTTGCTCTTTTGAAGCGGCAACCCCCATAAAGGTTTCCATAAGGGAGCCGATATCCATACTTTGTGCCTCTAAGGTTAAAGGATATGAGGACAGGGTATCCTCCTGCACGGTATCGATATATGCGGTGGTGCCTTGAGATACGGCATAAATAAGTGCAACACCGATTATACCAATGCTTCCTGCAAAGGAGGTAAGGGTTGTTCTTCCCTTTTTGGTGAAAAGGTTTTTAAGGGAAAGTCCAAAGGAGGTAAAAAGGGACATAGTGGGTTTCTTTTCAGTTTTTACCTTTTTCTTCTTTGGAGTTTCTTCTGTTACAGGTTTAAGTGCATCAAGTTCTTCATCACTTAGCGGCATTGAATCATCGGTAATAAGACCATCCAGCATCTTTATGGTGCGGGTGGCATATTTTTCGGCAAGTTCAGGGTTATGGGTTACCATTATTACAAGGCGTTCTTTGGATATTTCTTTGAGAATATCCATAACCTGCAGACTTGTTTCGGTATCGAGAGCACCTGTGGGTTCATCAGCAAGGATAATATCGGGATTATTGACTATTGCACGGGCTATGGCAACACGTTGCATCTGTCCGCCCGACATCTCACCGGGACGTTTGTTTATTTGTTCACCAAGGCCTACGTCTTCGAGGGCTTTCTTGGCTCTTATTTTACGTTCTTTCTTTGATACGCCCGACAAAGTAAGGGCAAGTTCCACATTGCGAAGCACCGTTTGATGAGGAATAAGATTATAACTTTGGAACACAAAACCAATGGAATGGTTACGATAGGTATCCCAATCTCTATCCTTGAAATTTTTGGTGGATTCACCGTTAATAATGAGATCTCCGGTTGTGTAGTGGTCAAGTCCGCCTACGATATTGAGCATGGTGGTTTTACCGCATCCAGAAGGGCCGAGTATTGCTACAAACTCGTTTTTGCGAAAACTCAAATCAATACCTTTAAGGGCTTTGACCGTCTCCCCTGCACAAGGGTAATCTTTTGTTATGTTTTTAAGTTCTAACATAAATATATCTTCCTTTAATGAAATATAAAAATACTCTCCTATTGTATATTGTCATTATAAATGTAAAAAATGGTTTTTATTTCTATTTTAGAAAAATAAGTCATTATTCACAGTAATTTAATTATCTATTTACTATTTTTCTCATACAATAATATAGGCGGTTTTAAAAAAATGTATTCTAAAAATTTTTTAAAAAAGTGCTTGACAAATAAAAAAAGGTGTGCTATCATTCCCCTTGTAATAAAGGCAACGACGAAGACGGTTGAAAAATCGAGTTTACAGAGAGTTGACGGTTGCTGCGAGTCAATAACAAGTTTTTTCAATAACCCATCACTTCCGAGCCGGTTGGCCGATATGTAGGTCATCCCGAGAAACTGCATCGTTAAAGCAGAGGACTTGTTAGAGTCTGCAGAGTGGCGTGTAAACGCAATTTGAGTGGTACCGCGGATAATTTATAGTATTTATTCGTCTCAAACAAACCTTATGGATTTGTTTGAGGCGTTTTTTATTTTAATTTTTATTTTTTCTGAAAGGAGCGTTTTACCATGAGTTATCAATTAAAAGAGGTGGCAGCCCGAATTCGTGCTTTGCGTGAAATTTCCGGTGCTTCGCAGGAGGAAATGGCCAACATTACCGGCACTACTCCCGACGAATATGCCAAATTGGAAGGCGGTGAAACGGATTTCGGTTTCAGTTTTATCTATAAGTGTGCCGATTATTTCGGCGTTGAAATGAAAGACCTGCTTGAGGGTAACAGTCCCAGTCTTTCTCTTTATACCGTTACCAAAAAGGGAGAGGGACTTCCCATTGTTAAGGATACAGGTTTTGTATATAACAACCTTTCTCCCCGTTTCAAGGGCAAGGCGGTTGAACCCTTCTTTGTAACCCTTCCCTATTCCCCCGACAGTCAGCCCGTATTCAGTTCCCACGAAGGTCAGGAGATTGACGTTGTTATTAAAGGTCAGGTTGCATTTTATATTAACGGAAAGACCGAACTTTTAAGTGAAGGTGATACCGTTTATTATAACAGTTCTTATCCCCACGCCCTTGCGGCTGTTGGCGGAAATGCTGAAATCTACGCCTTTGTTGTAAAGACCACCGCCGACGGTAAACCCGTTGAGCAAATGGAGATTGAACCCACCGTTTCGGTAAGCGACGACTATATTAAGGGTAATTCGGTTGCAACAGGAACCGTTGCCGATAACTTTATTGAATCATCCTATGATGAAAACGGTGTATTTAACGGCATCACATTCAAAAATGATGATAAATTTAACTTCGCCTTTGACTGTGTTGATGCTATCGCCGAAAAGAATCCTGACAAACTTGCTATGATGTGGGTGGCTAACGACAAAACCGATCGTCGTTTCACCTTTAGCGATATGAAAAAATATTCGGCAAAAACCGCCAACTATTTTGAATCTTTAGGAATCAAAAAGGGTGACACCGTTATGTTGGTGCTTAAAAGGCATTATCAATTCTGGTTCTGTATGTTGGCACTTCATAAGATCGGTGCAATCGCTATCCCTGCCACCAATCAGCTTGTAGAACACGATTTTGAATACCGTTACAAAGCCGCCAAGGTTAAGGCAATCGTTTGTACTGCAGACGGGGAGGTATCTACCGAAGCCGAAAAAGCAGCTAAAGATTTCCCCGATATGGTTAAGGTACTTGTGGGCGGTAAAAAAGAGGGTTGGAACGACTTTAACGTGGAAATGGAACGTTTCAGCACCCATTATTTCCGCACCGAAAAGACACCCTGCGGTAATGATCCTATGCTTATGCTCTTTACATCGGGCACAACGGGATATCCCCGCATCGCAACCCATTCTTACAAATATGCTTTAGGTCATTATACCACTGCAAAACACTGGCACAACGTAAAGCAAGACGGACTTCATTTCACCATCTCCGACACCGGTTGGGGTAAGGCACTCTGGGGTAAACTTTATGGTCAATGGCTCTG
>JAZQJN010000211.1:0-16329 GCA_045541655.1 Acutalibacteraceae bacterium | reverse complement strand
CCCGTTGGGCTACCCACGGTAAACCCTCCGATGAAAACTCCCATCCCCATATGGCACAAGGCGGTAAATTCGCCATTGTTCACAACGGTATTATTGAAAACTATATTGAACTTAAATCTAATTTGGTAGCAAGCGGTGTTGAGTTTAAATCTGAAACCGACTCTGAAGTTGTTGCCCATCTTTTGGAAAAATACTATCAAGGTGATCTTCTTGCTGCGGTTAAGAAAACCGTTGACCACTTGGAAGGTTCTTATGCACTCGGTATTGTTTGCACCGATTATCCCGATCGCTTTGTTGCAGTTCGACGTTCCTCTCCCCTTATTGTAGGCATTTCGGATGAGGGTAACTTCGTTGCTTCTGACATCCCTGCTATTCTTACCTACACAAGGAAGATTTATCATCTTAATGACGGTGATATTGTTGATCTTTATGCCGATTCGGTTAAAATCTATGACAGTGAACTCAATCCCGTTATGAAGCAGGTTGAGGTTGTTACCTGGGACGTTAAGGCAGCCGAAAAGGGCGGTTACGATTACTTTATGCAAAAGGAAATTGAAGAACAACCCCGTGCCCTTCACGATACCATATCCCCCCGTATAACCGAAGAGGGCAAAATCGTTCTTGACGGTGTTAATCTCACCAAAGAAGACATTGAAAAATGCGACAGAGTTTATATCGTTGCCTGTGGCTCGGCTTATCACGTTGGTATTGTTGGTAAATACACCATTGAAAAACTTACCCGCAAACCCGTTGAGGTAGATCTGGCCAGTGAATTCCGTTATCGTGATCCTATCGTTAACGAAAACACCCTTATGATCATCATCAGTCAGTCGGGCGAAACCGCCGACACCCTTGCCGCACTTAAAGAGGGTAAGAGAATGGGTGCTCGTATTCTTTCTATCGTTAACGTGGTCGGTTCATCCATTGCTAATGAGTCGGATGACGTTCTTTACACCTGGGCAGGCCCTGAAATCGCCGTTGCTACTACCAAGGCATATTCTACCCAACTTTCTATGATATACCTTATCGCTCTTTATATGGCAGACAAACTGGGTATGATAAGTGAAGAAGAACTCCGTTCAAATCTCTCTGCACTTTTAGACGTCCCCAACTTGGTTGAAGAAATCATTAAGAAGAACGATCCCATCGTTCGTGAACTTGCCGAAAAATACAAAGAGATTGATCACGCTTACTATCTGGGCAGAAACCTGGACTACGCCGTTGCTATGGAAGCATCCCTTAAACTTAAAGAGGTAAGTTACGTTCACTCCGAAGCTTATGCCGCAGGTGAACTTAAACACGGTACTATATCCCTCATTGAACAAGATACCTTGGTGGTTGCCCTTGCATCCTGCTCTAAGGTGCTTGAAAAGACACTTTCTAACATTGAAGAGGTTAAATCCCGCGGTGCCTTGGTACTTACCCTCACCAGCGAAGGCAACACCGCAGTTGAAAGTGTCAGCGATCACGTTATATATCTCCCCAAAACCAAGGAGATGTTTATGCCCTCTTTAGAGGTTGTTCCCATGCAGATGCTTGGTTATTATATGGCTGTTGCCCGCGGTTGCGACGTTGATAAGCCCCGTAATCTTGCAAAATCTGTTACCGTTGAATAATTTAAGGATGGTTTTTTATGAGCTGTGAAAAATTGTTGGTAGAGAATCTTCTTGACCTTACCAAAACCGATGCCGCCTCTATTTTTGATGGCGTTACCTATCCCTTTGAGGTGCTTCCCCTTATTGGTAAATACATTACCGATACACTTATCCCCTCCCTCGATAAAGAAAAGTTTGAGGAAAAGGGTGAAAACGTTTGGATAGCAAAATCCGCAAAGGTGGCCCCTTCGGCACTTATTAACGGTCCCTGCGTTATCTTTGATGATGCTGAAATCCGCCATTGTACATTTATCCGCGGTAATGCTATCGTGGGCAGAGGCAGTGTGGTTGGTAATTCCACCGAACTCAAAAACTGTCTTATTTTTGATTCGGTGCAGGTTCCCCATTACAACTACGTTGGTGATTCCGTTTTGGGATACAAGAGCCATATGGGTGCCGGTGCTATCACCGCTAACATTAAGGCGGATAAATCTAACGTTACCGTTCGCATAGGCGATGAGGCAATTCCCACAGGGCTTCGTAAAATGGGCGGTATTTTGGGAGATTATGCCGACGTTGGATGCAATAGCGTTATTACCCCCGGTTCAATCATCGGAAAGAATTCAAACGTTTATCCCCTATCATTTGTGAGAGGATACATCCCTGAAAATTCCATCTACAAAAACAAAAATGAGATAGTGGAAAAATACAGTATTGATTAACTAAATAACAACCTGAATTGGACCCAGTTTACTAAAGTAAACTTGGTCCAGTTTTATTTGCTAAAGGCAAGTTATATTGCTTCGCAGTGTTATTTGTCTTGCGACAAGTGGTATTACCTTCGGTAGTTTGTTCTATTTTTGTCCATCTTTTCATATTATCGATTATAGGAAAAGAGGGATAAAATGAACGATTATTATAATGATTTTGAGAATGAGCAGGTAAGGGAGTATTTTGAAACCCCTGATGTGCCTAAAATCAAACGTAGGAAAAGCAAAAATGATAAAGACCCCTTTATAGGGTTCACCTTTCAACAAATTATTGTGTGCGGATTGGCACTTCTTGCCGTACTTGTCTTTGGCGGTTGGGATAGTGATGTATCCCGAAACGTCAAGGATAAATACGTTCAGTTGTTTTGTCAAAAGACATCCATTGATGAGGTGGTTGGTGCCTTTTCTCAAAACAATGGTGAGGTAGACATATCATCCACCGACACCGTAACAGCAACCAACACTCAGCCCATTGGCAACGCAATTTTGGTATCTACATCCACTCCAAGTGTTCAAAACGTTGCCCTTGTTAAGACCGACGTATCCTCTCCTGTGGTGAACTCGGTTGATATGCCCATTAATGGGCGTATCACCTCGGAATTCGGATACAGAGATCATCCCATTTACGGGGAGGAATTATTTCATAAAGGAATAGACATAGGCGGAGATTATGGCGACAAAATTAAGGTGGTTTTATCGGGAGAGGTGGTAGAGGCACAGTACGACAGCGGTTACGGATATTATATGAAAATCCGCCACTCTGATAACACCTACACCCTTTATGCCCACTGTCAGAAACTACTTAAAAAGGTAGGTCAAAGGGTAAACAAAGGGGATATTATTGCCGAGGTGGGTAGCACGGGGGTATCCACAGGCCCCCACTGTCATTTTGAGATTATAATTAACGGTACATATATAAATCCCCGATGGGTGCTGAATATTTAGATGAATAAACGTAACAAAAGAGGACACAAAATCAAATTTTCGGTGAGTCCTCTTTTTCTTATTATTGTTACCGCTCTTTTGCTTTTAGATAAAGCGGGAGCGGTGCCCTTTTGTATGCTTTGTGCCGTAATTCACGAAACGGGACATATTATTGTTATGAAGTTTGTTGGTGCAGATATTAAGGAGATAAAACTCTCCCCTTTTGCCGTAGATATTAACCGCACAAACTCTTCACTCCCAGCACACAAAAACATTTTTATTCTTTCGGCGGGTTTTTTATTTAACTTTATTTTTGCCTTTATATTTTATATTTTATTTTCGTTACATCCTGAAAAATGGGTTGGATATCTTCTTTGGGGAAATGTTTTTGTCGGGGTATTTAATTTTTTACCGCTACCAAACACCGACGGATATAACATATTGAAGATTATTTTGCATCATAAAACGGTCAAGATTATATCCCTTTTGTTATCCCTGTTTTTGATTATGTTTGGCATTATCATTTTGATGAAATACTATAACCCTTTTCTTGCTCTATTCGGTATATACAGTTTAGTTTTTTCGCTTATATAAAAAAGGTGGATGATTATTACATCCACCTTTTAATTTAGTCTTCAATATATTTTGCTACTATGTTTGCACCGATTTCTACAAGTTCTCCGCAGGGACGTTTTTTGTAATATTCTCCTGTGCGGGGAGATGGAATGGGTTTATTGTCTGCCATTCCGCTTAAGAGTTCTCGGCAAATAATTGATCCTGTTTCTGCCTTAAAATCTGCCGCCATTTGCTGAATGACAGCGTACTGATCTCCTTTGCCCTTAACGTCTTCGGGGGAAGAATATCCTTTTTTGAGGCCATATACCATAAAGGCACCGCTAACGGCACCGCAGACCTCTCTCATTCTGCCCATACCTCCGCCAAAGGAGGATGCAAGCATCATTGCGGTTTTGAAATCTATTCCTAAATCCTCGCAGAACGCTCCGAGCACTGCCTGACAGCAGTTATATCCCTCTTTGAAAAGTTCTGCCGCTTTTTGACCTTTATTCATATCTTTCACCACAAAACTTAATGAAACATTGTACCGATACCTTCATCGGTAAGCATTTCAACGATAAGTGAGTGAGGGATGCTTCCATCGATAATAAACACCTTTTTAACGCCTTCACGGACTGCATTTACACAACAGTCAACCTTGGGAATCATACCACCTGAAATAATGCCTTCATCCACAAGTTTGTATGCTTCATCCACGTTGATAACGGGGATGGTGGAGGTTTTATCGGCAGGGTCGCGCAAAATCCCGCTGGTATCGGTAAGGGATATTAAACTTTCTGCTCCCAAAGTTGCGGCAATTTTTGCTGCGGCGGTATCGGCATTTATATTGTAAACGTTGCCCTCACTATCGCAACCTAAAGTTGCAATAACGGGGATATATCCGCTCTCTAAGGTGTTGAGTACAGGGGTAGGATCAAAATCGGTGATTTCACCAACGTAACCTAAATTTTCATCCTTCATTGTAGCGGATATCATACCACCATCTATACCGCAAAGGCCGATGGCTTTTCCACCTACGCTTTGAAGAATAGATACCAAGTCTTTATTTGTTTTACCTGCCAAAACCATTTGAACAATTTTTGCGGTATCGGCATCGGTTACACGAAGTCCGTTTAAGAATTTGGATTCCATACCGAGTTTACCCAAAGTATCAGTAATTTCGGGGCCACCGCCGTGGACAAGCACAACCTTAACTCCAATAAGGGATAAAAGAACAATATCACCCATTACCTTATGTTTAAGGTCATCATTTTTCATGGCTCCGCCGCCGTATTTTACAACAACAATTTTATCGTTATATTTTTGTATATAGGGAAGTGCTTCGATAAGCACCTCTGCTCTTTGAGGATTGGTAAATTCCATTTTTATCATTCCTTTTTAGTGATTTTAGGTTCTGTAATCACCATTTATTTTTACATAGTCATAGGTTAGATCGCAACCCCAGGCACAGGCGGAGTATTCACCGGAATTCAAGTTTATATTGATAGTAATTTCATCCTCGGTAAGAACTGTTTTGGCAATATCTTCAGAGAAATCTATACCACTACCGTTTTTACACACATCCAAACTACCTGCTTTGGAGGCGAAACCTACGTCTATTTTGGTTACGTCTAAATCGGCACCGCTGTATCCAATAGCACAAAGCACCCTGCCCCAGTTGGCATCGGCACCGAACATTGCTGCCTTGAAAAGTGAAGAGGTGATAACCGATTTGGATACCACACGGGCGGTGTCGTAATCTTTTGCACCTTTAACCTTACATTCAAGAAGTTTGGTTGCACCCTCACCATCCTTTGCAATAGAACGGCAAAGGTAGGAAGTTACGGCAAAAAGGGCTTCGCAGAAGGTATTGTAATCCTCATCTTCTTTATCAATAATATCATTCTCTGCCATACCGTTGGCAAGTACGGTTACCATATCGTTAGTGGAGGTATCTCCGTCAACACTTACCATATTGAAACTCTTTTGAACATCATTGGAAAGTGCTTTTTGAAGCATTTCGGGGGATATTGCCACATCGGAGGTGATAAAAACAAGCATGGTTGCCATATTGGGATGTATCATTCCCGAACCCTTGGCAATACCGCCTATTCTTGCCTTTTTGCCCTTTACCTCAAACTCAAAGGCGATCTCTTTGAGAACGGTATCGGTGGTCATTATGCCTTCGGCGGCATCTTTACTGTTATCATCACCTAAACTATCAACAAGGTTTTGCATACCGTTTTCGATAGGTTCTAAACTTAAGGGTTGACCGATAACACCTGTGGATGCAACAACAACGTCACCTTTATCTATACCTGTAAATCTTTCAACAAGTTCGCACATACCTTCGGCAATTTCTATACCGTTGGCGTTACAGGTATTGGCATTTCCGCTGTTGCAGATAATGGCAGAAGCATATCCGTCCTTTACATTCTCTTTTGTAACGTAGATGGGGGCACCCTTTACGAGGTTAAGGGTATAGGTACAGGCGACCGCAGCCCTTTTTTCACTGATAATAAGTGCCAAATCTCTTTTTGTTTTATTCTTACGGATACCACAATGGACACCCGATGCTTTATATCCTTTAGGGGCACACACGCCACCGTTTATATTTATCATAATAATTATCTCTCCAATTATAATACAAGACCTTTGGTTTCATCCTGTCCGGTCATAATATTAAAGCATTGTATTGCGGCACCCGAAGCACCTTTACCTAAATTATCGAATCGGGCATGAAGTGTAAATCTATCATTGTTCCCACAGACCATTATCTCCATTGAATCTCTCATTGAAAGATTATTTGAACCAATCATTCCAATTTGTTCGGGGTCATAATCCTTTACGTTTATAAGAGGTTGCCCTTCATAATGAGATTTGAACATTTCACTTATCTCTTTTGGGGTGGCTTTGCACATATCCTTCGTTAAAGGAATAGATACCACCATTCCGCTGTAATAATCAGCCACTATGGGAGAAAAAACGGGTGGATTTTCAAGCCCTGTCACATAAGCCATTTCTCTTAAATGTTTATGATTTTGAGAAAGGGCATATATTCTTGGGGAGGAAAGTTCCTCTTCCCTTTCATCATTCTGATAGTCGGCTATCATACTTTTACCGCCGCCGCTATATCCTGTTAAAGAAAAACAGGTGATAGAGGCATCTGCCGACACAAAGCCATTTTTCACCATTGGATACATAAGTGCTACAAATCCGCTGGCGTGGCATCCCGGAACTGCAATACGGTTGCCATTTTTTATCTTTTCACGGTGTTCATTTGACAGTTCCGCAAAACCGTAAGCAAAGGCCTCATTGGTCCGGTGGGCGGTGGATGTATCTATTATTTTAGCACCGCTTCCCTCGGATAATGCTACCGCTTCAATTGCGGCGGCATCGGGCAGACAAAGGAAGGTTACATCTGACATCTCTATTCTTTTTTTAACCTCTACAGGGTCTTTTCTGCATTCATCGGGGATGGATATAAGTTCCACATCATCCCTAACAGATAAACGCTCAACGATACGAAGTCCTGTTGTACCTGCTCCGCCATTTATAAACACCTTAACCATTATTAATTTTCTCCGTAATGTATTTGATTTGTTCCTCAACCGAATTACCGCTTGCACATCCTAAAGAAACGCGACGGGTTACTCCGTTTTCAAGATTTACTGCGTCAAAAATATCCTCTTCAAAGTTACTCGCAAAGGATTTATATTCTTCTAAAGTCATTTCTTCAAGGGTTTTGCCGTTCTTGGTGCAGTATGCTACGATTTCACCTGTGGTGGCGTATGCTGCACGGAAGGGAATTCCCTTTTTAGCAAGATAGTCGGCACAGTCGGTGGCATTTATGAATCCTGCCGCTGCTGCCTTTCTCATATTCTCGGGATTAGCGGTTATGGTATCGAGCATTGGGATAAACACGCTAAGGCAAAGTTGTACCGTATCTACCGCATCGAAAATTGCCTCTTTATCCTCCTGCATATCCTTATTATAGGCAAGGGGAAGCCCTTTAAGCAGGGTGAGAAGTCCGTTTAAATCGCCATATACTCTACCCGTTTTACCGCGGATAAGTTCGGCAATATCGGGATTCTTCTTTTGGGGCATAATGCTGGAACCGGTGGAGAATCCGTCATCAATATTCACAAAACGGAATTCCCAGGAACTCCACATAATAATCTCCTCGCAAAAACGGGAAAGGTGGGTCATTATAAGGGATAGGTCGGCGGCAAGTTCAACGCAAAAGTCTCTATCACTTACTCCGTCGATACTGTTGCGACAGGCATCATCAAATCCCAGTGCTTTAGCACAGGATATTCTGTCGAGGGGGAAGGATGTACCCGCCAATGCACAACTGCCAAGGGGAGAAATGTTTATTCTCTTTATGGCATCTTCAACACGCTCAATGTCACGAAGGAACATAAATCCGTAAGCCATTAAATGATGGCCGAAGGTGATAGGTTGTGCTCTTTGAAGGTGGGTATATCCGGGCATTACGGTATCTTTATACTGTAATGCTTGTTTGGAAATAACCTCTATAAGTTCTTTGAGTAAATCTATAACGTTGGATGCTTCTTCACGGAGATACATTCTTACATCAACCGCTACCTGATCATTACGGCTACGGGCGGTGTGAAGTTTTTTACCCACATCCCCTACTCTCGATACAAGTTCACCCTCAACGAATGAGTGAATATCTTCAGCGGTGGGGTCAATGCCGAGTTTACCTTCATCAATATCAGATAGAATTTGTTTAAGTGCGGTAACGATGGTGATGCTTTCATCCACTGTGATAATATTCTGCCTTGCCAACATTTCGGCGTGGGCAATAGAACCGGTAATATCTTCACGATACATTCTGCCATCCACAGATATAGACGAGTTAAAATCATCTGCAAATTTATTAAGTTCACCGTGTAATCCGTTTTCCCAAAGTTTCATTATTCAGGTCATTCCTTATTCAAAAGTTCGGGTAACGAAAATATTCCGTTACCCGTTTGTAGTTTTTAATTATTTGTTTTTGTTTTTAAGGTCGGTAAGTGCCTTTACCTTGGTGGGGAGTCCAAAGAGGTTGATAAAGCCCTCTGCATCGTATTGATCATATACGGAATCCTCATCAAAGGTTGCAAACTCTTCACTGTAAAGAGAGAGAGGCGAGGTAACACCAGCGTTGATAAGATTACCCTTATAGAGTTTAAGGGTAACGTCACCGGTAACTCTTTGTTGGGTGTTATCTACAAAAGCAGAAAGAGCTTCTCTCAAAGGAGTAAACCATTGGCCGTTATAAACGAGCTCTGCAAAGCGGGATGCAACGAGTTCTTTGTAGTGAGAGGTTTCTTTATCGAGGGTGATGGTTTCAAGAACCTGATGAGCTCTGTAAAGGATGGTACCGCCAGGAGTTTCATACACGCCTCTGGATTTCATACCAACAAGACGGTTTTCTACAAGGTCTGCAAGACCGATACCGTTTTCACCGCCGAGTTTGTTAAGGAGTTCAACCATTTCAACTGCACCCATCTTTTTGCCGTCAATAGCTACGGGAACACCCTTTTCGAAGGAGATGGTTACATAGGTGGGCTTATCGGGAGCCATTTCGGGGGATACGCCGAGTTCGAGGAATCCGGGTTCGTTGTATTTGGGCTCGTTTGCGGGATCTTCAAGGTCAAGACCTTCGTGGGAAAGGTGCCAGAGGTTCTTATCCTTTGAATAGTTGGTTTCACGATTTATCTTAAGGGGAATGTTATGTGCTTCGGCATATTCGATTTCTTCTTCTCTGGATTTGATATCCCAAATACGCCAGGGAGCGATAATTTCCATTTCGGGTGCGAAGGCCTTAATAGCCAATTCAAATCTTACCTGGTCGTTACCCTTACCGGTACAGCCGTGGCAGATAGCATCTGCACCTTCTTCTAATGCAATTTCGATAATTCTCTTTGCGATGATGGGACGTGCAAAGGATGTACCGAGGAGATAATCGCCTTCGTATTTTGCCCCTGCCTTAAGGGTGGGGAAAATGAAGTCTTCAATAAATTCTTTTTTGAGGTCTTCGATATAGAGTTTGGAAGCACCGGTGGCGATTGCCTTTTCTTCAAGTCCATCCAATTCGGTACCTTGACCTACGTCGGCAGAAACGGCAATAACTTCGCAGTTGTTATAGTTCTCTTTGAGCCAGGGGATAATGATGGAAGTATCAAGACCTCCGGAATACGCAAGAACTACCTTTTTGATTTGACTTTTATCTTTTTTAGCAGACATTGTATGTCCCTCCTTAAAATGATGAATAAATATACACTAATTATACCTATTATGAAAAAAATGTCAAGGGGTTATATGTATATTCATTTTATTTCTATATTACTGACAAAAACAAGGGTATTATTCCCTTTCCTTTGTCAATTTTGCAATAAGATATTGCATAAAACACTAATATCAATGTATATTTGTTGAATTTTATACATTATCATTGTAACCAAACAAGAAAACCTTTCGTTCATATATACAAAATGAACGAAAGGTTTTTATTAAAACTAATTATTGCTGGGGTTGATAATATTTCTCCAATCTAAATCTCCACGTTCAAGTCCGTGAATAAGAACCTCAGCTGTGGCAATATTGGTGGCAATTGGAATACTATGAACATCGCAAAGACGGACTAAATCTCCATCTATCTCTTCATAACCTGAACGCTTTAAGGGGTCGCGAAAAAACAGCACCATATCAATTTCATCACAACCAATACGAGCAGCTATTTGTTGAGTGCCGCCTTGAGTACCGGTTAAGTATCTTTGTATTTTCAGTCCTGTGGCATCGTTCACAAGTTTGCCTGTGGTGTCGGTTGCACAAAGGTTGTGCCCTTTAAGTATTCCGCTGTAGGCAATGCAAAACTGTACCATAAGTTCCTTTTTGGCATCGTGGGCTATAAGTGCTATATTCATATTAACTACTCCTTTTTATACGGTTTAGTTACTAATTACATCTTTTTTAGGTTAGGTAACGGGGTGGGTTGATTTAACAAGCGTTCGCTTATTCTGCAACAAGCATCAACGCTTCTTCCCTTTGATGGCAGTTTCCCTGATTTTCGGGCGGATATCACATCTTCGTCATCAGGGACAACACCTAAAATTCTAAGACCTGTTTTGTCGGATATTTCATCCAAATTGGTAACGACTTTTTTATCCTTTTTATATGTAAACTTATTTAAGATAATTCTTCCTTCGCATTGTGAAAGTGATTTTAACTTTTCACCCATTTTCTCGGCGGCAACAAGGGATAAGGGGTCGTTATTCTGATGTACAACCAAGGCGATAAAATCAGAAAGATTACTTTCTAAGGTAACATCGTATTCTGATGGGCGATCGATAACAACAAAATCATATTTATTCCTTACGACATTCACAAAACTTGCCAAAGTCTTAATAGAATCATCCCTCAAAGTTTCGGCGGGACCGATTATCATATCCAATCCATTTTCCACCGATACTATGGCATTTTCGACTTCACAAGCACCACATAGCAGATCATGAAGGTCATATACCGCCTCTTCCCCGCTTTCAAGGAGAATACCAAGAGGGCGAAACGGATCGGTCTCTATGAGCAAAACCGACTTGCCCATTTTGGATAGTTGATGTGAAATGGTGGCGGCAACTGTGGTTTTCCCCGTGCCTCCTACCGAAGAAACAAACACTATTGTTTTCCCCACAGGAATACCACCTTTTCTATATAATATACCTAATTTTATCATACAAAAAATGGGATGTCAACAAATTTATATTAATTTTACTCAAAAATTTCGAAAAAAACCAGTGTTTTCACTATATTTTGCACATATTTTTATGGAAACATCAAAAATAATGCCCTCCACCCGAATCGGTGAAGGGCAATTTTAATTAATATTAGTCGCTAACGTAAGGCATAAGTGCAACAATTCTTGCACGTTTGATAGCGGTGGTGAGTTCGCGTTGATGACGGGCACAGGTGCCGGTTACACGACGGGGAAGAATCTTTGCACGTTCGGAAGTGTATTTACGAAGACGAGCAACATCTTTGTAGTCGATGCTTTCTACTTTATCAACACAGAAGCTGCAAACCTTTTTGCGACCTTTGCGGTTGCCTGCGGGACGTGCAGGACGCTCGGTTCTTTCGGTCTTTTCCATATTCAAAATCTCCTTATATATTTTAATTAAAGTTCACAAATGGGTATTTCCTATTAGAAGGGAAGGTCATCATCCATACCATCGATTTGTGAGAAATCCTCCTCCAAATTGTTTGAGAACGATTGGGGAGTTTGGGATGTAGCATCATAACGGGGTTGAGCAGCACCATAACTTGAACCATCACGTTTGGGTTCTGCAAAATAAAGATTATCTGCTACGATGTTGTATGCCTTGCGGCGTACACCGTTGCGGTCGTCATAGGTACGGGTTTCCATTCTGCCCTGTACTGCTACGAGTTGACCTTTGCGGAAATAACGATGAGCAAAATCTGCCAATTTAGACCAAGCGACTACGTCGAAGAAATCGGTTTGGCGTTCTGCTCCTTGTTTTACAAAGGAACGTTCAACTGCAATGGTGAAAGATGTGACGGGCACATCGGATGCGGTGTGACGGAGTTCGGGGTCATCGGTCAAACGGCCCATCATAATCACGGAATTAAGCATAATTAGTTACCTCATTTCTTAATGATCATGGTTCTGAGCACACCGTCTGTAATTTTGAACACACGGTCAAGTTCTGCGGGGAACTCGGGATTAGACTCGAAGTTTGCGAGAACATAATAGCCCTCTGCTTCGTCGTCGATGAGGTATGCAAGACGGCGTTTGCCCCATACATCAACCTCGCCTAAAGTTCCGTTGGCTTCGATCATTGCCTTAAATTTTTCGATGAGAGCATTAACTTGTTCTTCACCATTTTTAAGGCTGAAAACCATCATTACTTCATAATTAGACATATTCAGCACCTCCTTTTGGACTTTGGCCCACAATCTTTATTGCGAGCAAGGAGCAGGTATGCATATTTACCTGCGTAATCTATACTATATCAAAAATATTCTGCGTTGTCAAGGGTAATTTTTTTATATAAATATTACGTATTACTTTCCATTATAATTCATATAATTTACAACCGATTTTTTCTTGACAATTTTAGGTTAAGTAGTATAATTGTTTAGTATCTTTATTTGAATTCAGGTGTTTTATTATGTCAAATATCTGGCACGACGTTTCTCCCAGCAGAATCGCTTCTGATGATTTTCTCTGCGTCATTGAGATTTCTAAAGGCAGTAAGAAAAAATATGAATTAGACAAAGAAACGGGTTATATTATCCTTGACCGTATTCTTTACACCTCCACCCACTATCCTGCAAACTATGGGTTTATTCCCCGTACCTTAGGTGATGACGGTGACCCCTTGGATGTTCTTCTTCTTTGTGCCGAGCCCCTTGAGCCCCTTACCTTGGTCAGGGCTTATCCTATTGGAATTATCTCTATGATAGATAACGGAAGAAACGACGAAAAGGTTATTGCTATTCCCTTTAATGACCCAACTTACAATAAATACACCAGTATTCATCAGCTTCCTAACCACATCTTTGATGAGATGAGGCACTTCTTTTCGGTCTATAAAAACCTGGAAAATAAGGTTACCGCCGTTAATGAGGTTAGTGGATACGACAGTGCCGTTAAGGCAATAACCGATGCTATTGAAAACTATAAACAGCACTTCCTTGCAGGTCAAAACGAGGAATAATTGTATATGAAAAGAACGAAACTTTCTGAACGTGTTCTTCCTGACTACACAAGAGGGGAAGAAATTTTTAATATGGTATCCCACATTGTGGGAGGCGGTTTTGGAGTAATTGCTCTTGCCACCTGTGTTGTTAAGGCATTTATCCTTGGTAACGCTTATGATATTACAGGGGCATTTATTTACGGATTTTCTATGGTCATTCTTTACACCATGTCTGCCCTTTATCACGGACTTAAACCCGAACTCGGCAAAAAGGTGTTTCAGATTATCGACCATTGTACCATATTTATTCTAATAGCAGGAACCTACACCCCTATTACCCTTTCGTGTCTTCGCCCTACTAATCCCTTCTTGGGATGGAGCGTTTTCGGGGTTGTCTGGGGACTTTCTATTCTGGGGATTGTTCTAAACGCCATTGACCTTAAAAAATATAAAATACTTTCTATGATTTTATATATTCTTCTTGGTTGGTGCATAATATTTACAGGTAAAGCCGCCATTAACGCTATGGGCAACACCTGTTTTATGTATATTCTTGCAGGTGGTATATCCTACACCGTAGGTGCTTTGTTTTATGGAGTTGGAGGAAAGTCTAAACTCCATTTGAGATATATGCATTCGGTATTCCACATATTTGTAGTAATCGGAAGTATATTACAGTATTTTGGAATTTTATTTTACATTATATAATACATACAAAAGGACAAACCGATTTTGGTTTGTCCTTTTTATTATATTCGGGATTGTATTAAAATAAGGTTATTCTTAAGGCGTTGGTTCTCAGGTTCAAATTCCAACGCTTTCTTTATATGATATAAAGCTTTATCGTATCTTCCTGTATAAAAGTATCCCAAAGATATTAAATCGTGGGGTAAACTTCCGTAACTTTTTGCCTCGTTTATATAGGTAAGGGAGCGTTCTTTTATATCTAAAGCCCTACTGCACAACCATACACACAGATCCCACTCTCCCCTATTTACAGCAAACAGGGCAAAATCAAGCCAAGGTTCTCTGAGATAGGGTGCTTCGGATATTGAATAAAGATGCCATTTTTGTGCCTCGACGGGATCATTCAGTCCCTCATATCCTTTTGCAATAAATCGCATTGATGCACACCGTTCATCCTTCCAGGTTGCCGATTTTAGGGATAAATGCTTTTTTAATGTATCGATACTCTTTTGCCACATACCATAGTACATATATTCTCTTCCAAGATAGTACATATTGCGGTCATTTTCGGGGTCTTCTTTCACCGCAAGTTCAAGAAGTGGCAGATACTGACTACGGGGTTTGGTGCAATCGGGGTGATGATCGAGTTGAACCCCTTTGGCAAGAATGAATTTTTGTGTACCAAGAGAATTATCAAAGGACAGTATCTCGTGCACCGCACCAACCCATTTATATCCCTTGCGTTTGTGGATTTTATCCGATATAAACACCACCCCTTCGCTTCCGTCGGGGTTGAAACTCCAGGTGTAACGATATTTTATTCGGGTAATATCTTCATTCCATACCGTTTCAAGTTTTTCACGCCATCCCAAATGGAACATCTCATCCAAATCGGTACATACACAAATATCGACATCATCGGGGACAAGTTCTAATGAACGGTTTCGGGCTACATCAAACCGCCATGGGGATATTATTTCGGTTTTAACATTTACACCTGCATTTTTTAGTTTTTCTACCGTCTTGTCGGTTGAGCCGGTATCAAGGACATATATTTCATCCGCCTCGCTCATGGAATTTACCCATCGTTCCACAAACTGTTCCTCGTTTTTGCATATTGCATACACGCACACCTTGTATTTCCCCATTGTATCTCCTCCTAAAAAATTGCCGGAGTCCTTTCAAACTCCGGCTTTTGATATTCCTTATTAGGCAGCAGGGCCTGTGGGGCCGGTAGGACCGGTAGGGCCGGTGGGACCTGTTGCTCCTGCTTCACCTGTGGCTCCGGTAGGTCCGGTGGGGCCGGTTGCTCCTGCTTCACCTGTTGCACCGGTAGGTCCGGTGGGGCCGGTTGCTCCTGCGGGGCCGGTAGGACCAACTGCACCGCTGCCGCTTACCAGGGTAAACTCATCCGATTGTCCCGGTGTTCCAATGGGGGAATTAACGTTTACAAGGTAAAGTTGAGTTTCATACACCACCAACTGTCCTGCATAGTAGTTTCTTCCCTGAACGAAGGGAGCGGGAAAGGCAGGATAAAACACGGGATATACGCCACCGTTACATCCGTTGCAACCGCATCCTGAATTAACACCATTTGATGAATTATTGCCAAAACGATAGTGATTCATTTTGGGTTCAAAGCAATCACTCATTTACATTCTCTCCTTTCCAAAATAGGATAGAAAATCTGCGAACAATGTTATTGTTCAATTCCATTATATGAGGAAAAGGAGATGGATGTTAATAATGTTAGTCAAAATATAACAACCATTTTTGTCGAATAAAATTTTATATTATTTTCCAAAAATCCCTTGACAATGAATTGGATGTGTGGTAAAATACATCCCGTTAAATGAGCCGTGCGGGTGTAGTTCAATGGTAGAACACTAGCCTTCCAAGCTAGATACGTGGGTTCGATTCCCATCACCCGCTCCAAAACCCAACTCTCTTGAAGTTGGCGTTTTTTACTTTTTAGAGAAGTTAATATTTGCGTTTGTAGCTCAGGTGGATAGAGCAACTGCCTTCTAAGCAGTGGGTCCGGGGTTCGAGTCCCTGCAAGCGCGCCAAAAAAGC
>JAZQJN010000210.1:0-2093 GCA_045541655.1 Acutalibacteraceae bacterium | reverse complement strand
TACACCAAGAGCGGCCAGATTTATCCTAAACAGGAAGAAATCCCCTTCTATAAGAGTCAAACCGGTGTGGTACTTGACCTTTGCGGACACGTAGATGCCGACTCCATTGATGAATATATTGCTTTAGGCGGATATACTGCTTTAGAAAAGGCCCTCTTCGATATGGATGGCGACCAAATCGTTAAAGAAATTAAAGATTCAGGACTCCGCGGCCGCGGTGGTGCAGGATTCCCCGCAGGTATCAAGTGGGAAACCGTTAGAAAACTTGAATCCGATAAAAAATACATACTCTGTAACGGTGACGAAGGCGACCCCGGTGCATTTATGGATAGAAGCATTATGGAAGGTGATCCCCACAGAGTTATTGAGGGTATGCTTATTGCAGGTGTGGCTACCGGTGCAAATGACGGATACATCTACGTTCGTGCCGAGTATCCTATGGCAGTAGCCCGTCTTAAGAATGCTATTAAACAGGCCGAAGAAAAAGGACTTTTAGGTGATAATATTTTAGGCAGCGACTTCAGTTTCCGCGTACATATCAACCGCGGTGCAGGTGCCTTCGTTTGCGGTGAAGAAACAGCCCTTATCGCTTCTATTGAGGGTGAAAGAGGTTTTCCCCGTGTACGTCCTCCCCTTACCGTTGTTAAGGGACTTTTCGGCAAACCCACCGTTCCCAACAACGTTGAAACCTATGCCAACGTAGCAGATATTATCAATAAGGGTGCTGCCTGGTTTAAGGGTATTGGCAGTGAAGGTACTTCCGGTACCAAAGCATTTGCCCTTACCGGTAACATCGAAAACACCGGACTTATTGAAGTTCCTATGGGAACCACCCTTCGTGAGATTATCTACGATATCGGCGGCGGTTGCCGTGGCGGTGCCGACTTTAAGGCGGTACAAATCGGTGGTCCCTCCGGCGGATGTCTTACCAAAGAACATCTTGATCTTCCCCTCGATTTCGACTCTCTCCGTTCTGTAGGTGCCATTATCGGTTCCGGCGGATTGGTTGTTATGGATGAACACACCTGTATGGTTGAGGTTGCCCGTTTCTTTATGAACTTCACCCAAAACGAATCCTGCGGTAAATGCGTTCCCTGCCGTGAAGGTACCAAGCGTATGCTTGAGATTCTTGAACGTATCGTAGCAGGTCAGGGCAAAATGGAAGACCTTGACACCTTGGAAGAACTTGCCGATATGATTATGTCCACCGCCCTTTGCGGACTCGGTAAGACCGCTCCCAACCCCGTATGCAGTACATTGAAATACTTCCGCGATGAGTACGTTGCCCACATCAACGGCACCTGCCCCACCGGAAACTGCAAAAAACTTATGAAAATTACCATCGACCCCGAACTTTGTAAGGGTTGTTCACTCTGTGCAAGAAGTTGTCCTGTTAATGCTATTGAGGGTAAAATTAAAGAGCCCTACACCATCAATCAGGAAAAATGTATCAAGTGCGGTGCTTGTGTATCAACCTGTAAGTTCAAAGCTATCAAGGAGGGTTAAGAGATGAGCGACTTTATTACTATAGATGGCGTTATGGTCAAAATTGAGGGAGAGAAAAACCTTCTTGAACTCACCCGTAAAGCAGGAATAAAAATTCCTACCTTCTGCTATCATTCCGATTTATCTGTTTACGGTGCTTGCCGTATGTGTATGGTCGAAAACGAGAGAGGTCAGTTGGAAGCAGCTTGTTCCACCCCTCCCCGTCCCGGTGCAGTTATCAAAACCAACACCGTTCGTCTTCGTAAATACAGAAAGATGATTCTTGAATTGTTACTTGCAAACCACTGTCGTGATTGCACCACCTGCGAAAACAACGGTAACTGCAAACTTCAAGAACTTGCACAACGCTTCCATATTGAAGGTGTGCGTTTCCCCAATACCAGTCCCGAACCTAATGAGGATAGTTCCTCCCGTGCTATCGTTAAGGATATCAGCAAATGTATCCTTTGCGGTGACTGTGTTCGTATGTGTAACGAGGTTCAAAACGTTGGTGCTATCGACTTTGCCCACCGTGGTTCAAAGATGGTTATCAGTACCGCTTTTGATATTCCCTTGTTTGATTCTCCCTGTGTAGGTTGCGGTCAGTG
>JAZQJN010000209.1:0-2959 GCA_045541655.1 Acutalibacteraceae bacterium | reverse complement strand
GAAGAACTTGAGAATATCCGCCACCTGCGGCACCACCCTTAACACCAAAAACAGGTCCTAAAGAGGGTTCACGAAGGGCGATAATTGCATTCTTACCGATTTTTGCCATAGCTTGTCCAAGACCTACGGTGGTGGTAGTTTTACCTTCACCTGCGGGTGTAGGATTGATGGCGGTTACAAGTATAAGTTTACCATCCTCATTATTTGCAACACGTCTTTGCAATTCATTGGACAGTTTTGCCTTATATTTTCCATAAAGTTCAAGTTCATCATTTTCTATTCCCAATTTTGAAGCAACATCGGTAATTGGGAGAAGTTTAGTTTGTTGGGCTATTTCGATATCAGAAAGCATACTATCATTCCTTTATTTTACAATATAGAGTTATTATATCAAATTAGTTCTTAAAGTTCAATCATTTTATTGTATTTTCAAAGCAACTATGATATAATTTTTTTAATATTTTTTGAAAGGGAAATAAATTATGGCATTTGATGGTGCATTTTTACGACTTATTAAAAACGAAATTGAACAAAGAGCATTATCTTGCCGTATTGATAAAGTATTTATGCCCTCAAGAAACGTTGTTATTCTTATGCTCAGAAGCAAGGATTTTTCGGGGAAGTTGCTCATTAGTGCCGACCCTTCGGGTTCACGTATTCAATTCACTAAAACAGATATGGAAAATCCTGCCGTTCCCCCCATGCTTTGTATGTTACTTAGAAAAAAATTAGTTGGGGCTAAACTTGTGGGTCTCCGACAAGATGGGCTTGAAAGGGTACTTTATCTCGATTTTGACGCAACCAACGAAATGGGAGATCCTATCAAACTATCTCTTGTTTGCGAACTTATGGGACGTCGTTCGAACATTCTCCTTTGCGACGGTAAAGAAAAAATAATTGATGCAATCAGAAAAACCGACCTTTCTGACCCGGTCAGGGTTGTTATGCACGGTATTAAATACACCCTTCCCCCGGCATTTGACGGTGTGGATATTACATCAATTAAGTCGGAGGAGTATTTATATCACATTAAAAAGCAAGGGAATCGTGAACTTTCCACCGCACTATTAAACGCATTCAACGGACTTTCTCCCTTAATATGCCGAGAAATTGCATACTACGTCAACCCAACCTCCGATTGCTTTGCAGATGAGCTTTCCCCCACTATGGAAAAACGTCTTGTTGAGAAACTTGAACAGATTTCAAATTGTATCACAAGTTGCGAATGTATTCCCACCCTTATTCAAGATAAAGATGGTTACCCTAAAGAGTTCACATATATTGACATTCATCAATACGGCCCAAGTTACAAGAACGTATCCTTTAACTCTCTTTCTGATATTCTTGATAGTTTTTATAAAGAAAAGGATCAAAAAACCGCTATTCAGACACAATCCCAAGAGTTATTAAAGGTTCTTACCAACATTCATTCCCGTGTTGCCCGCAAGTGCGAACTTCGTAAAAAGGATTTAAAGAAAACCGAAAATCGAGAAGAACTACGAAAATACGGTGAGCTCATTAAGGCGAATATTGGAATAATTAAGTCGGGTGTGCCCTACTGTGAGATTATTGACTATTATTCTGAAAACTGTGAAAGGATAAAAATCAAATTAGACCCTGCCTTATCCCCTGCTCAAAATGCAGCAAAATATTTCAAGGATTATCGCAAATACTGTACCGCCGCGGGTATGCTTGAGGACCTTATTGCCGAAAGTGAAAGAGAACTAAAATATTTGGACAGCGTTTTTGATGAGTTATCCCGTGCAACCTCCACAAGAGAACTTAATGAAATCAAAAACGAGTTGGTAGAACAGGGATATTTAAGGATTAAATCCAATTCAAAATCACCTAAACTTAAAGCCCTTCCCTATTTAAAATTTGTAACACCGGAAGGATACACTATTCTTGCAGGTCGCAACAACAAACAAAACGATGTTTTAACCCTTAAAGATTCAAAACCTTACGATGTATGGTTTCACGCCAAGGATATTCCAGGAAGCCACGTTGTTGTAAGGTCTATGGGAGAAACTATTCCCGATAACGTACTGAATACCGCTGCGATTATTGCGGCCACCCACTCAAAGGCGGGGGCATCTAACGTTGCTATTCCCGTGGATTACTGTCCTGTAAAAAAAGTTAAAAAGCCGTCCGGTTCACCCTTTGGAATGGTTATTTACGATAATTATTACACCGCTTACGTACATCCTGACAAAGAGTTATGTGAAAAGCTTATTGTTCGGGAATAAATAATGCGATATTGGGTGTATAATAGGAAAAAATCACTGCAAATGCGACTATTATTATTGATATTATGAGCCAAACAATATTATCTGTTTTTGTAGATAATGAGGTTTGGTTCATTTTTTTGTATGAAATGTAGAACGTAAGAATAACAGCCATAAAATATATTGCTATATCTAACCACACAATGTTAAAACCCAAAATACCACTATATGAATAGAAAAACACAGGAATAAACAAAGTTCCCGCAAGTAAAGACATCCCCTTAGCCGAAATGAAATTGTGATAATTCTTTCCGTAGGCGAAGTATTCAAATATGCTATAAGCAACGTATGGCATTATAAATATCTTCATATGCTGAAATATACTCTCGTTTGTTGCAAACAAAAATGCGGTTGCAGAGTTGCTGCCAAGCCACTCAAATGCAAAATGGAACAAGCATCCTAACAATGATACAACTATCGTACCAACAACACTATAAATAAATACTGAACTCATATTAAATAATCACCTCTATTTAATTTTAGGTGTTTTTATAAAAAATATTACAAAAAACACTATTATAATGTAAATAAGGGGTTGATATTTTTTCTATTTTATGATATTATCACTTTATCTTATTAAAGGAAGAGGTAATATAAATGAAAAAACTCTCTATTTTATTAGCACTTTTGCTTATGTTCACATCCGTTATGTGTCTTGCCGGTTGTGGTGAAGA
>JAZQJN010000208.1:0-2473 GCA_045541655.1 Acutalibacteraceae bacterium | reverse complement strand
GCAAGGGGACCTCTTCCTGCTTCATCTACACCGCACACATAGGTTACGCCATTTGATATTACTTCTTTTTCAAATGAATAATCGGGCATTATAGACACCCTTTCTCTATTTATTTGTAGGGTGGAGTTTCAAGGGTTATTTTTCCTATTTTACCTCCACGGAATTCATCAAGAACGGTCATCGCTGCTCTTTCTAAATCTATCTCACCACCTGAGATTAACATTCCCCTCTTTTTACCAATGGCAGAAAGAAGTTCAAATCCTGTAAAGTCTCCCGTTTCAATTTTGTATCTTTCTTTAAGCATTTCGGGATAATCACGATTTATTATCTCTAAAAGTCGGGGTGCTAAAAGTTGAATATCTACGACAACATCTTTAACCGCACCCGTAAATGCAAGATTTTCTCCAACAATGGGATCATCAAATTTAGGCCACAATACACCTGCAGTATCCATAAGTTCAATACCTTTACCGATAGTGAACCACTGATTTCCACGGGTTACTCCGGGACGGTCGGCAACCTTTGCTTTACCGCCCTTCGCCATGCGGTTAATAAAGGATGATTTACCAACGTTAGGAATACCCACAACCATAAGTCGCAGAGTTCTGCCTGTCATACCTTTTTTCTTAAAGGTCTCAAGACGGTCGGATAGTTGACTGCTGATTTGTGCAGTAAAACCATTTAAGCCCTTGCCCGTTTTACAATCAACAGGAAGGGTTATAATACCTTGAGATTTGAAATAATCTATCCAAAGTTTATTCTTTTTTTCATCGGCGATATCCGCCTTATTGAGAAGAATAATTCTTGATTTATTATTTATAATTTTGGATAATTCGGGATTTTGACTGGCAAAAGGAATCCGGGCATCAAGAATCTCAACAACACCATCTATAAGCGGTAAACTCTCGGTAATGAGACGGCGAGTTTTTGCCATATGTCCCGGAAACCATTGGACGTTTATGGGTTCACTCATTTTACCACTCCTTGGATGTTGCAAAACTTTCAAATGGGAAAACCCTAAGTATTGCCTTACCTAAAACGTAATGTTCATCTATGGTACCCACAGCGGGATTTCGGCTATCTTTAGAAACCTCACGGTTATCTCCCATTACAAAAAGGTGACCTTCAGGAACTTCAACCACATAAGAATCTAATAACATTCCACCTTCAACAACAGTGGTAGTTCCTTCTACATAATCCTCATGGAGAAGTTTACCATCAACAAAAACTTCACCCGTAGAGGACTTGATCTCTACCTTTTGACCACCTAATGCAATTATTCTTTTGATAATGGGCTCGGTGGAGTCAGGATTATCTAACGGAAGATAAGAACGGGAAAGCACAACAACATCTCCCACCTTCGGAGTATAACCGATTTTTTGAATTATCAAACGGTCTCCATTTTGAAAGGTATTTAACATAGAGGTTCCTGATACACCTACAAATCGAATGAAGAAGGTAAATACAAGCACAATAATAAATACCGATAGCACAATGGATTCTATCCATTCTATTGTTTCTTTTAGCATTTTATTGTTGGAAAACATTTGATTCATATTATTTACACCTCAAAATTCCATAAAAAAGGAAATACGGGGTACACACAAGTGCACCCCGTATAAACAAACATGTTCTTAAAATGCAGGACAGGGTTTATACACCTTATCTAATCTGCTCTTTAACCTTGGCTGCCTTACCAACACGGTCACGAAGATAATAAAGTTTGCTACGGCGAACTTTACCGTGACGGATAGTATCAACACCTGCAACGTTGGGGGAATGAACGGGGAATACACGCTCAACACCTACACCGTAGGATACACGGCGAACAGTGAAGGTTTCGGCAATTCCTTCGCCATTCTTAGCAATAACAGTACCTTCAAAGTTTTGAATTCTTTCACGTTCACCCTCACGAATCTTAACGTGAACTCTTACGGTATCACCAATCAAGATTTCGGGTTTTTCGGTTTTGAGTTGGGTTTCAACCAATTTTTTTAACATATCCATTCTAAAATCCTCCTGAATTCTTGAACGTTCTTATCTAACGACATTGGACCGTTTCTTTTAATGATTTTTCACATTAATCTCGCCGCAGGAATACGGCGGAAATTCAAATGCTAAAATATAATACCATAATCAATACTAATTTGCAAGTGTTTTTTTCATTATTTTTAATTTTTTTTACCGTGAGGAAAAACGAGCATAAAGCTCTATTTTATAAGGGTTCATCTTGAATATCGCATCCTTTGTAATACCACTTCAATATATCCTCAAAGGTACTCCCCTGCTTGGCCATTTCATTGGCTCCGTACTGGCTCATACCTACTCCGTGGCCGTAACCTCTTACGGTAAACATCACCTTATCATCATTGAAAGATATATCAAAATTCGTGGTACTAAGATTATATATATCACGAATCTTGGTTCCTTATTCTCTCTTATCTCCAACCTTAATCGAAAGGACAGTTCTACT
>JAZQJN010000207.1:0-6194 GCA_045541655.1 Acutalibacteraceae bacterium | reverse complement strand
CGGTCGTTTAGGTGCAGACGGAAAACCACGTGAACTGCATATCGACAAGGCATTAGACGTTACAAAGTGTGAAAAACCTACCCTGCCCTACGGATCTGTTGGAGAGGAAGTCAATACATCCTTCGGTTCTACACGCACCATCACAAAGTGTGATTTATTCACCGTTGAGATTATGAATCTTAAGGGTGAAACCGCAATAAAAAATGACCAGAGTTTTGTATCTTTGGTATGTCTCGAGGGATGTTTCTCGATTGATTGGGATGGTGAAAAAACACCCGTTGGAAAAGGTGGCAGTGTATTTATTCCTGCCGGTATCAATGTGAATATATGCGGAAATGCTGAAATATTATACAGTTATATGTAATGCAGATAAGGAGTTTTAATATGTATAAATTAGGTATTGATTTAGGCGGCACAAATATTGTTGCCGGTGTTGTTGATGAAAATTTCAAAATTATTGGTATCGGCAGACGAAAAACCAATATTTCAGGTGGTGCCGAAGCCATCGCCGACGATATGGCTGCTGCCACCTTCGATGCAATAAAGGATGCAAATCTTACCCTTGATGATATTGAGGATATGGGCATTGGTGCTCCCGGCACCGTCGATTCCGAAACAGGAAATATCCCCTTCTCCAATAACCTATACTTCTACGACGTTCCATTGGGTGATATGATGGAGCAACGTGTTGGAAAGAAGTTTTACATTGAAAATGATGCCAACGCAGCGGCTTACGGTGAATATATAGCCGGTGCAGGAAAAGGTTCAAACCATTTTGTTGCTATCACCTTGGGCACAGGGGTTGGAAGCGGTATTATTATCGACGGCAAAATTCTTTCCGGTTCTAACCACGCAGGTGGAGAAATGGGCCATTCGGTTATTGTTATGAACGGTGAAAAATGCACCTGCGGTCGCCACGGATGTTGGGAGGCATACGCATCCGCTACCGCTCTTATAGGTCAAACAAAGCAGGCAATGATAAGATATCCCGAAAGCATTATGTGGGATATATGCAACAGAGATTTAGATACTGTTGACGGAAAGACCGCCTTTGATGCTGCAGAAAAGGGTGATGTTGCCGCAAAATATGTTGTTGACAGATATATCGAATACATCGCAGTTGGTATTGCCAACGTGGTCAACGCATTCCAGCCCGATATGGTTTGCATTGGCGGTGGTGTATCAAAGCAGGGCGATGTGCTTATCAAACCCATTAAACAATTTGTAAACGGTGAAAACTTTGCCCGAAATATTACAAAAGACGTGGTAATTAAAACCGCTACCTTGGGTAATGATGCAGGAATTATCGGTGCGGCATATCTTTGCAATTTGCATAAATAAAAATCACACACAACATTTCAAAGCAGATACTGAAAAAGTGTCTGCTTTTTTATTTGCCTCCCTTGCCCTAAAGGGAGGGGGACCGCGTTAGCGGTGGAGGGATATTTTGAAGCAATAAGTAATAGTGGATATGTAAGAAGGAGTATCCCCCAGTCAAAATCGTAGATTCTGCCAGCCCCCTTTAGGCAAGGGGGCCCGATTATTATATCACAATTTACATTTAACCCTTTTATTTTAATGCAAAGTATGATATAATAATTCTATATACACTTTTTTAAGCATTTTTTATGTCATATACTTATGGAAAGGAGTGGGGATATGGTGGATAAGTTTATTCTTAAATCGGAATTTAAGCCCACGGGAGATCAACCCAGTGCCATTGATCAGTTGGTTTGTGGTATTAATCGTGGCGACAAAGAACAGGTACTTCTTGGTGTTACCGGTTCGGGTAAAACCTTTACAATGGCGAATATTATCGAACGTGTAAACCGTCCGACCCTTGTTCTCGCTCATAATAAAACCCTCGCCGCACAGTTGTGCAGTGAGTTTAAAGAGTTCTTCCCCGAAAATGCGGTGGAGTATTTTGTATCCTATTATGATTACTACCAGCCGGAGGCATATATCCCCGGCACCGACACCTATATTGAGAAGGATTCGGCTATCAACGATGAAATCGACAAATTAAGGCACTCTGCCACATCTGCTCTTTCGGAGCGTCGTGACGTTATTATTGTGGCAAGTGTATCCTGCATATACACCCTTGGCGACCCTATTGATTACCGCACAATGGTTATATCTTTACGTCAGGGGAACGAAATGAGTCGGGATGAACTTATATCCCGTCTTGTTAGTATTCAATACGAGAGAAATGATATTAACTTCATCCGAAACAAGTTCCGCGTTAAGGGTGACGTTGTGGAGATATTCCCTGCCTATTCGGGGGAAAATGCTATACGTGTTGAATTTTTCGGCGATGAGATTGACCGAATAAGCGAGATAAACGCTCTGACAGGCGTAGTTAAAAACGTTGTCAGCCACGTGGCAATTTATCCTGCTTCTCACTACGTTATCGCCCCCGAAAATCTTGAGAGGGCTCTTGCCGACATTGAAAAAGAGATGGAAGAAAGGGTGGAATTTTTCCGCTCTAACGGACAGTTATTAGAGGCACAACGTATTCGCCAACGCACCGAATACGATATTGAAATGCTCAGAGAAATAGGTATGTGCAAGGGGATTGAAAACTATTCCCGCGTTATGTCGGGACGCCCCGAGGGCAGTATGCCCACCACTCTTCTTGACTATTTCCCCGATGATTATCTGCTATTCGTGGATGAATCCCACGTTACTCTGCCTCAGGTCAGGGGAATGTATGGCGGTGACAGGGCAAGAAAGAAAAATCTTATTGATTTTGGATTCCGTCTTCCCTCTGCCTATGACAACCGACCTCTTAACTTTGATGAATTTTACGGACACATCAATCAAGCGGTATTTGTAAGTGCTACTCCAGGGGAATTTGAACAGGGTAAATCCACCCAAACGGTTGAGCAATTGATTCGTCCTACGGGGCTTTTAGACCCTCTTGTTACGGTGAAACCCACCGATGGGCAGATTGATGATTTGATAAACGAAATAAATATCCGCATTGAACGAAAAGAGAGGGTGCTTGTTACCACCCTCACCAAAAAAATGGCGGAGGACTTAACCGACTATCTTGGTGATTCGGGAATAAAAGTCCGTTATATGCATCACGATATCGACACAATGGAACGAATGGAAATCATCCGCAATCTTCGTCTTGGTGAGTTTGACGTTCTTGTGGGCATTAACCTGCTCCGTGAGGGTCTTGATATCCCCGAAGTATCCTTGGTGGCTATTCTCGATGCCGATAAAGAGGGCTTTTTACGCAGTACCACATCCCTTGTGCAGACCATCGGCCGTGCCGCTCGAAATGCAAACGGTGAGGTTATTATGTATGCCGACAGCGTTACGCCCTCTATGGAATACGCCTTAACCGAAACCGCAAGACGCAGGGAGATTCAGGAGAAATACAATATCGAACACGGCATCACCCCAAAAACCATTGTTAAAGACGTTCGTGAGATTTTGGAGATTTCATCAAAAGATTCTGCCGAAAAGCGAAAGAAAAAGTTATCGAAAAAAGAAACCGAAAATATGATTATTCGGCTTGAAAAAGAAATGCGTGCTGCATCTAAAATGCTTGAATTTGAACACGCTGCCTTCCTCAGGGATAAAATCAAGGAACTTAAAGACAGTTTATAGTGTTCACATCTTGAAAGGATATATTATCTATGGCAAACGATAAAATTGTTATAAAAGGGGCAAGGGAAAACAACCTTCAAAACGTTGATTTGACCATCCCCCGTGATAAATTGGTGGTATTTACAGGTGTATCGGGCTCGGGTAAATCATCCCTTGCCTTTGACACCCTGTATGCAGAGGGGCAAAGACGATATGTGGAATCCCTTTCATCCTACGCCCGACAGTTCCTCGGTCAGATGGACAAACCCGACGTGGATAGCATCGACGGGCTTTCTCCTGCCATATCCATCGACCAAAAAACCACCTCCCGTAATCCCCGTTCCACCGTTGGTACAATAACCGAAATTCACGACTATCTCCGACTTTTGTATGCAAGGATCGGTGTGCCTCATTGTCCAATTTGCGGCAGAGAAATCAAACAACAAACCGTTGACCAGATTGTTGACCGCATTATGGAACTTGAGGAAGGAACCAAACTTCAAATTCTTGCTCCCATTATCCGCGGCAAGAAGGGTGAACACGTTAAAGAGTTCGAATCGGCACGAAAAAGCGGTTACGTAAGGGTTCGTGTTGACGGAAATCTTTATGATTTATCGGAGGATATTATCCTTGACAAAAACAAGAAACACAACATCGAACTTATTGTTGACCGATTGGTCATTAAGGATAGCATAAAGAGCCGTCTTGCCGATTCGGTGGAAACCGCCCTTAACGCTGCCGAGGGAATCGTTGTTATCGATGTTATAGGCGGTGAGGGAATGCTGTTTTCCCGTGATTATGCCTGTCCTGAACACGGGGTCAGCATCGAAAAATTAGAGCCCAATATGTTTTCTTTTAACAATCCCTTCGGGGCTTGTCCCAAATGCGACGGATTGGGTGTTTTTGTTAAAATCGACCCCGATGCACTTGTGCCGAACAAGCTATTATCCATTCGTCAAGGTGCCATTAAATGCGGTGGATGGAATATGTCTGGAATGACCGGTAGTATTACAACTATGTATTTTGAAGGTCTTGCCCGTCATTACGGTTTTTCCCTTGACGAGCCCTTTGGAGAGTTAAGTGACAAAGCCAAAGAGGTGCTTATGTACGGCTCGGGGGATGAAAAGATAAAGTTTGACCGAAGTTTTATGGGAACTAAATCCACCTATTCTGCCACCTTTGAAGGCGTTATTCACAACCTTGAAAGACGTCATCGCGAGACCGACAGTTCTTGGGTCAGAGAAGAAATTGAAGGATATATGACCGCTCTCCCCTGTCCGAAATGTAAAGGCGAACGTCTTAATGAAAAATCCCTTGCCGTTACCGTTGGGGGAATGAATATAAGCAAACTATCTTCCCTTACCATATCTGCACTGCTCAAATTCTTTGAAGAAACGGAATTTTCTGAAAAGGATATGCTTATCGGTCGTCAGATTATTAAGGAAATTATCAGTCGTTTAGGATTTTTAAATGACGTAGGACTTGGATATCTTACCCTTTCCCGCTCGGCGGGTACTCTCTCAGGTGGAGAAAGTCAACGTATTCGCTTGGCAACTCAAATTGGTTCATCCCTTACCGGTGTATTATATATCCTCGATGAACCCAGCATTGGTCTTCACAAGAGGGATAATCAAAAACTTCTTGCTACCCTTAAAAATCTTCGTGATTTAGGTAACTCCCTTGTGGTGGTTGAACACGATGATGAAACTATGTTTGCCGCCGACCACATTGTGGATATCGGCCCGGGGGCTGGTGTTCACG
This sequence comes from Acutalibacteraceae bacterium, assembly GCA_045541655.1. Taxonomy (GTDB): domain Bacteria; phylum Bacillota; class Clostridia; order Oscillospirales; family Acutalibacteraceae; genus UMGS1484. The sequence goes on along the minus strand of JAZQJN010000207.1, from coordinate 833 downwards.
GAGGTAAGGTTATTTGTGCGGGTACTGTGGATGAGATTATGGCTTGTGAAGAATCCCTTACAGGTGCTTATCTTTCGGGCAGAAAACAGATTGAAACACCTAAAAAACGCCGCGAGGGTAACGGAAAATGCATTAAAGTTATCGGTGCTGCCGAAAACAACCTTAAAAACGTGGACGTAGAAATCCCTCTTGGCAAGTTTATTTGTGTAACCGGTGTTTCCGGTTCGGGTAAATCATCCCTTGTTAACGAGGTCATTTACAAAACCCTTGCCGACGTATTAAACGGAGCAAAAATGCGACCCGGTGCTCACAAAAACATTGAGGGTATGAAAAATCTTGACAAAGTTATCGATATTAACCAGGCACCTATCGGCAGAACTCCCCGTTCTAATCCTGCCACCTATATAGGTGTATTCAATGACATCCGTGAACTTTATGCTAACACTCCCGACTCAAAGGCAAAGGGATACAACGCAGGTCGCTTCTCCTTCAACGTTAAGGGCGGTCGATGCGAGGCATGTCAGGGTGACGGTATTATCAAGATTGAGATGCACTTCTTGCCCGACGTTTACGTTCCTTGCGAAGTATGCAAAGGCAAACGATACAACCGAGAAACCTTGGACGTATATTACAAGGGCAAAAACATCCATAACGTTCTTGAAATGACCGCCGAAGAGGCATTATCCTTCTTTGCTCATATCCCCAAAATTGAGCGAAAACTCAAAGCCCTTTGCGACGTGGGTCTTGGATATATCAAATTGGGTCAACCCGCCACAACCCTATCCGGCGGTGAGGCACAGAGGGTTAAACTTGCCAGCGAACTTTGCAAAAGG